>NZ_JBPCSJ010000001.1:0-8821 GCF_051007235.1 Hydrogenophaga sp.
CGTCCGCGACGAGTACAACAAGGTGGTGTCGGCCACTTCGAAGGCGGACGGCCAGCCGGTCACGTACGAAGGCTGGACCACGATGTCCAAGTCCAAGAACAACGGCGTCGACCCGCAGGACCTGATCGAGAAGTACGGCGCCGACACCGCGCGCCTGTACACCATGTTCACCGCGCCGCCCGAAGCCACGCTGGAGTGGAACGACGCGGCGGTGGAAGGCAGCTACCGCTTCCTGCGCCGGGTCTGGAACTTCGGCTTCAAGCTGGCGGAAGCGGGCGTGTCGGGCGCCATGGCATCGTCGGTGAGCGGCGCCGCCCTGTCCAAGGCCGCCAAGGCGCTGCGGCTGGAGATGCACACCGTGCTCAAGCAGGTGGACTACGACTACCAGCGCATGCAGTACAACACCTTGGTCTCGGGCGCGATGAAGATGCTCAACGCCCTCGAAGACTTCAAGGGCGACGGCAGCGGTGGCGCCAACGCCGAGAACCCTGACGGGGCGGCCGCCGCGGCCGCCGTGGCCGCCGTGGCCGAAGGCTTTGGCATCCTGCTGCGCGCGCTGTACCCGGCCTGCCCGCACATCGCCCACAGCCTGTGGACCGAACTCGGCTACGCCGCCGTGTCGGGCAACCTGCTGGACGCGCCCTGGCCCAAAGCCGACGAGGCCGCGCTGCAGCGCGACGAAATCGAACTCGTGCTGCAGGTCAACGGCAAGCTGCGCGGCAGCGTGACCGTGCCCGCCAGCGCCGACAAGGCCGCCATCGAAGCCGCGGCCCTGGCCAGCGAAGCCTTCCAGAAGGCGGCCAACGGTGCTGCGCCCAAGAAGGTGGTGGTGGTGCCCGGCCGTCTGGTCAACATCGTGGTCTGAGGTGGCGATGCTCACGCGCCGGCACTGGCTTGCACTGTCCACGGTCTCGGCCTTGCCCGGCTGCGGCTTCGCGCTGCGTGGCGCGCCCAAGTTCGCTTTTGAATCGCTGCGCGTGCAGGGCAGCGACGGCACGCCCGTCGCGCGCGAGCTGCAGCAGACGTTGAGCGACGCCGGTGTGCGGGTGTTCAGCAGCCGCCTGCCCGCCAGCCCCGAGGGCGAGACCGGCGAGGTGGTGCTGACGGTGCTGACCGACCAGCGCGAACGCTCGGTGGTCGGCCAGACGGCGGCCGGCCAGGTGCGCGAACTGCAGCTGCGCACGCGCTTCCGCTTCCGCCTGGCCACGGCCCAGGGCGCGCAGCTGCTGGACGAGACCGAGCTGCTGCTCGAACGCGACATCAGCTACACCGAAACCGCCGCGCTGGCCAAAGAGGCCGAAGAAGCGCTGCAGTACCGTGACATGCAGCGCGACATCACGCAGCAGGTGATGCGCCGCCTGGCAGCCGTCACCGCGCCCTGAACCGCATGCAGCTCGCCGCGAACCAGCTCAGCGCGCACCTGGCCAAGGGCCTGCGCAGCCTCTACACCGTGCACGGCGACGAACCGCTGCTGGTGCAGGAGGCGGCCGACGCGATTCGCGCCACGGCGCGCGCGCAGGGCTACACCGAACGCACGGTGCACACCGTGGCGGGCGCGCACTTCGACTGGAGCGAGGTGCTGGCCAGTGGCGGCTCGCTCAGCCTGTTCGCAGACAAGCAGCTGATCGAGATCCGCGTGCCCTCGGGCAAGCCGGGCAAAGACGGCTCGCAGGTGCTGCAGCAGATCGCCGCCAGCGCCGAAGGCAACGACAGCACGCTCACCCTGGTGGTGTTGCCGCGGCTGGACGGCATGACGCTCAAGGGCGCCTGGTTCGCCGCGCTCGACAGCTACGGTGTGACCGTGAAGGTGGACCCGGTGGAGCGCAAGGCGCTGCCGCAGTGGATCGCTCATCGCCTGCAGCAGCAGGGCCAGCGCGTGGCCGCGGGGGAAGAGGGGCAGCGCACCCTGCAGTTCTTCGCCGACCGGGTCGAAGGCAACCTGCTGGCCGCGCACCAGGAAATCCAGAAGCTCGCGCTGCTGCACCCGGCGGGCGAGCTGAGTTTCGAGCAGGTGGAAAGCGCCGTACTCAACGTGGCGCGTTACGACGCCTTCAAGCTGGCCGAAGCGGTGCTGGGCGGGCAGACGCTGCGCGTGCAGCGCATGCTCGACGGCCTGCAGGCCGAAGGCGAGGCCGCCGTGCTGGTGCACTGGTCACTGGCCGAGGACATCCGCACGCTCAACCGCATCCGCAGCGCCATGGACGCCGGCCGCCCGCTGCCCATGGCCCTGCGCGAGAACCGGGTCTGGGGCGTGAAGGAAAAACTCATGGAGCGCGCGCTGCCGCTGATCCCGCCGGCGCAGCTGGCCCAGTGGCTGCAGGACGCGCACACCGTGGACGGTATCGTCAAGGGCCTCAAGCAGCCCGACTGGCCGGCCGATCCGTGGGACGCCTTGCACCGGATGGCATTGCGTGTGGCCAATGCCTGTGCGCTGAAGTAGGCAGTCTGCGAAAATCGCGTCCTATGAACGCGACTTCCACCTCCGAACTGATGAACACCCTGGGCAGCCAGGCCAAGGCGGCCTCGGCGCTGATGGCCAAGGCCGGCGCGGCGACCAAGATCAAGGCACTGCGGCAGCTGGCGCGGCTGCTGCGCGAGAACGTGGCGCCGTTGCAGGTGGAGAACGCCAAGGACCTGGAGCGCGCGCGCGCCGCCGGCCTGGCCGAACCCATGGTGGACCGGCTCAAGCTCACGCCCAAGGTGCTGGAGACCTGCGCCGAGGGCTGTGAGCAGCTGGCGGCGATGGCGGACATCATCGGCGAGATCTCGGGCATGAAGCAGATGCCCAGCGGCATCCGCGTGGGCCAGATGCGCGTGCCCATCGGCGTGTTCGGCATGATCTACGAGAGCCGTCCGAACGTGACCATCGAGGCCGCGAGCCTCAGCATCAAGAGCGGCAACGCCTGCATCCTGCGTGGCGGCTCCGAGGCCATCGACTCGAACCGCGCGCTGGCCGCGCTGGTGCAGCAGGCCCTGGTGGCCGCCGGCCTGCCGGCCGACGCGGTGCAACTGGTGCCCACCACCGACCGCGCCGCCGTCGGCCAGCTCATCACCATGCCGCAGTACGTGGACGTGATCATCCCGCGCGGCGGCAAGGGCCTGATCGAGCGCATCAGCGCCGAGGCCAAGGTGCCGGTCATCAAGCACCTGGACGGCAACTGCCACACCTATGTGGACGACCCCTGCGACATCGCCATGGCGGTCAAGGTGGCCGACAACGCCAAGACCCAGAAGTACAGTCCCTGCAACGCGACCGAGAGCCTGCTGGTGGCGCGTGGCGTGGCAGCGGACTTTCTGCCGAAGATCGGCGCTGTCTACGCCGCCAAGGGCGTGGAAATGCGGGGCTGCTCCGAGGCGATGGCGATCCTGGCGGCCGTGCCGGGCGCCCAGGTGACCGCCGCCAGCGAACAGGACTGGAGCGAGGAGTACCTGGCGCCCATCGTCAGCGTCAAGCTGGTGGACGGCGTGGACGAAGCCATCGCCCACATCAACCGCTACAGCAGCCACCACACCGACGCCATCCTCACCACCGACCACGTGCACGCCCAGCGATTCCAGCGCGAGGAGGAATCGGCCAGCGAGAAGGAGAATGCGAGCACCCGCTTCGCCGACGGTTTCGAGTACGGGCTGGGCGCTGAAATCGGCATCAGCACCGACAAATTCCACGCCCGGGGGCCAGTCGGTGTTGAAGGTCTGACCTCGCTGAAGTACGTGGTGCTGGGCGAGGGTGAGGTTCGAAGCTGAAGGGGACTTGCAAGCCCTTCCTTCGGCCCCATACTCTCACCACCCCTGGTTTTTTCAACAACCCTTCATTTCAGCCCCAACGCAACACCAGGGCGTCGAGGTCAGCGCGGAACCGGCTTTGCCGGGCCGCAGCTGACGCCCCCCAGTTGGGGGGTGACGCCGCAGGCGGCGCGGGGGGCGTCCAACACTTATGGTTCCCCACCTCGTCACCGCCCTGACCGGTCCGATCAACGAACTGGAACAGCGGATCCTGGAATCCACCCCGGTGATCGAGCGCTGGTTCCGGCTGGAGTGGATGGAGCACACGCCGCCGTTCTACAGCTCGGTCGATGTGCGCAACGCCGGTTTCAAGCTCGCGCCGGTGGACACCAACCTGTTCCCCGGCGGCTGGAACCACCTCACGCCCGAGATGATGCCGCTGGCCGTGCAGGCGGCCATGGCGGCCATCGAGAAGATCTGCCCCGAGGCCAAGAACCTGCTGCTGATCCCGGAGAACAGCAGCGACACCTTCTATCTGAGCAACCTGGCGCAATTGCAGCGCATCTTTTACCAGGCCGGCCTGAACGTGCGGCTGGGCTCGCTGTCCAACGACATCAAGTCGCCCACCACCATCGACCTGCCCGGCGGCGAGTCGGTCACGCTGGAGCCGCTGATCCGCAGCAAGCGGCGCCTGGGGCTCAAGCATTTCGACCCCTGCACCATCCTGCTCAATAACGACCTGAGCGCAGGCGTGCCCGGCATCCTGGAAGACCTGCACGAGCAGTACCTGCTGCCGCCGCTGCACGCCGGCTGGCCGACCCGCCGCAAGAGCACGCACTTCAAGACCTACGAAGAAATCGCCAAGCGCTTTGGCAAGCTGCTGGGCATGGACCCGTGGCTGATCACGCCCATGTTCAACCAGTGCGGCGAGGTCAACTTTGCCGACGCCAACGGCCTGGAGTGCCTGCGCAGCAACACCGACGCGCTGCTGGGCAAGATCCGCCGCAAGTACAAGGAATACGGCATCAACGAAAAGCCGTTCGTGCTGGTCAAGGCCGACAACGGCGCCGGCGGCATGGGCATCATGACGGTGCGCGATGTCAAGGACATCGACGCACTGAGCCCCGAGACCCGTGCGCGCATGGCCACGGTGCAGGCGGGCCAGCCGGTCACCGAGGTCATCATCCAGGAAGGCGTGCTGACCAACGAACGCATCAACGCTGCCGTGGCCGAACCGGTGGTCTACATGATGGACCGCTACGTGGTGGGCGGCTTCTACCGTGTGCACGCCCAGCGCGGCACCGACGAGAACCTGAACGCGCCCGGCTCCAGCTACGTGCCACTGGCTTTCGAGCAGAGCGCGCAACTGCCGCAGCCGGGCATGAAGCCCGGCGCCAGCGTGCCCAACCGCTTCTACATGTACGGCGTCATCGGCCGCCTGGCCATGCTGGCCGCGTCATACGAGCTCGAAGCCACCGACCCGGACGCGGAACAGTACGAGTGACGCCCCCACGCTCCGCCGCTGCGCGGGTCGCTGCCCCCCAGGGGGGCTGGGCCTGCCTTGGGGCGGCCCGGCGGCTGGCCCGTCGGCCCCCACGCTCCAGCATTGAGCGCAGTTGTTGCATTGCAACATCGGTCACGGCGGCGCTCATTTAGGCGCAGACCCCCACTGGCGGCGCGCCCGCGGCGAGCGCAGAATCGGCGCATCCTGACAGCCGAACCCGGGCCGACCAGTCCCGGGTATTTTTGTGTCGCAGAACAAATCCTCGCTTGCCGCGCTCACCCTGGGTGCCATCGGAGTGGTCTATGGCGATATCGGCACTTCGGTGCTGTACGCCATCAAGGAGATCTTCGGTTCCGGCCACGTGCCGTTCACGCACGCCAACGTCTACGGCGTGCTGTCCATCGTCTTCTGGACGCTCACCGTCATCGTCTCGCTCAAGTACGTCACCCTCGTGCTGCGGGCCGACAACCACGGCGAAGGCGGCCTCATCGCCATGTTGGCGCTGGCCTCGCAGGCCGTCAAAGACAAACCCGAACTGCGCAAATGGCTGCTCGCGGTGGGCATCTTCGGCACCTCGCTGTTCTACGGTGACGGTGTCATCACCCCCGCCATCTCGGTGCTGTCCGCGGTCGAAGGCCTGGAAGTGGTCTCGCCCGCCTTCAAGCAGTACGTCGTGCCGATCACGCTGGTGGTGCTGTTCGCGCTGTTCTTCGTGCAAAAGCGCGGCACGGGGGGCATCGGCAAGTTCTTCGGGCCCATCACCGTGCTGTGGTTCCTCTCCATCGCCGTGCTCGGGGTCTCGCACATCGTCGGCCACCCCGAGATCCTCGGCGCCATGAGCCCGCACCACGCGCTGCGTTTTCTCTGGGAGCAGCCCGGCACCACCTTCATCATCCTGGGCGCCGTGGTGCTGTGCGTGACCGGTGGCGAAGCGCTTTACGCCGACATGGGCCACTTCGGCAAGCAGCCCATCCGCGTGGCCTGGTTCTCCATCGTCATGCCCTGCCTGACGCTCAACTACTTCGGTCAGGGCGCGCTGCTGCTGGAGAGCCCCGAAGCGGTCAAGAACCCCTTCTTCAACATGGCCCCCGACTGGGCCCTGCTGCCCCTGGTGGGTCTGGCCACCATGGCCACGGTGATCGCTTCGCAGGCGCTGATCTCCGGCGCCTTCAGCGTCACCAAGCAGGCCATCCAGCTGGGTTACCTGCCGCGCCTGAACATCCGCCACACCAGCGTGCACGACACCGGGCAGATCTACATTCCCTTCGTCAACTGGGGGCTGTTCACCGCCATCGTGCTGGCTGTGGTGATGTTCAAGTCCTCGTCCAACCTGGCCGCGGCCTACGGCATCGCGGTCACGCTGGACATGCTCATCACCACGGTGCTGACGTTCTTCGTCATCCGCTACGGCTGGGGTTACCCGCTGGCGCTGTGCGTGGCGGCCACCGGCGCGTTTTTCGTGGTGGACCTGGCCTTCTTCACCTCCAACCTGCTCAAGCTGTTCGCCGGTGGCTGGTTCCCGCTGATGATCGGCGGGGTGGTGTTCATGCTCATGATGACCTGGAAGCAGGGCCGCTCTCTCATGGCGCAGGCCCAGCACGCCGACGCGATCGAACTCGACAGCTTCCTGGAGGCGGTGTTCATGGCGCCCCCGGTGCGGGTGGATGGCACGGCCGTGTTCCTCACCGCCGAAACCGGCACCGTGCCCAATGCCCTGCTGCACAACCTCAAGCACAACAAGGTGCTGCATGCGCAGAACCTGTTCGTCACCGTGCGCAGCCACGAGGTCCCGTGGATCGGGCTGGACAAGCGGTTGGAGGTCAAACCGCTGGGCCACGACTGCTGGGAGGTGGTGATCCACTACGGCTTCAAGAACGACCCCGACGTGCCCAAGGCGCTGGCCCTGATGCGCGGGCGTGGCTGCGAGCTGGACCCGATGCTGACCAGCTACTTCCTCTCGCGCGATCTGGTGGTGCCCACCCTGGGCAGCGGCATGGCATTCTGGCGCGAAAAGATCTTTGCCCAGATGCACCACAACGCCGGCGCCGCGGCCGAGTTCCTGAACCTGCCGAACAACGCGGTGATCGAGCTGGGCTCCAAACTGGAGATTTAGCCCACCCCCGTCGCTTGTTCGCTGCGCGTAACCGCTCCGCCCCTCAAGGGGCGATGCGAGTGGCCCGGCGGAGCCGGTTCCACCGCATCCTGGGTTCTGGCACGCGCTCCGGACAGTCCTTCCGTTTTGGGGTCGTGGGACTCACCGGCACAATCCTTCGATGTCGTTTTTTAGAGATGTGAATCTGTCGGCCGCCACGGCCGGTTTCGTGGCGGTGCTGGTGGGCTTCACCAGCTCGGTCGCCATCGTCTTCCTGGCCGCGCAGGCCTTCGGCGCCACGCCCGAGCTCATCACGTCCTGGATGTGGGCGCTGGGTATGGGCATGGGCCTGTGCTCGGCCATCCCCTCGCTGATGCTCAAGAAGCCGGTGATGGTGGCTTGGAGCACGCCGGGCGCGGCCGTGCTCGCCACGGCCGGGCTAGCGGGCGGATTCACGATGGCGCAGGCCGTGGGCGCCTTCATGGCCTGCGCGGTGCTCATCATTCTCTCGGGTGCGACCGGCCTGTTCGAGCGGCTGATGAACCGCATCCCGATGGCGATTGCGTCAGCCCTGCTGGCCGGGGTACTGGCGCGCTTCGGCTTGCAGGCCTTTGCCGCCGCGCAGACCGCGCTGCCGCTGGTGGTGCTGATGCTGCTGGTCTACCTGCTCGGGCGGCGTCTGCTGCCGCGTTACGCGGTCCCGCTGACCTTGCTGGCTGCGGTGGCGTACGTGGTGGCCAACGGCCAGTTCAACGCCGGGGCGCTGGTGCTGCAATGGGCGGTGCCGGTGTTCACCGCACCCGAGTTCACATTCAGCGCCTTCGTCAGCCTGGCGCTGCCGCTGTTCATCGTCACCATGGCCTCGCAGAACCTTCCGGGCGTGGCGGCCATCCGCGCGGCGGGCTACGACATGCCGATCTCGAAGATCATCACCATGACCGGCGTCGCGACCCTGGTGCTCGCGCCCTTCGGCGGCTTTGCGCTCAACCTCAGCGCCATCACCGCCGCCATCTGCATGGGCGAAGAGGCACACGCCGACAAGGGCAAGCGCTACACAGCGGCCGTGGCCTGCGGCCTGATCTACATCGCCATCGGCCTGGTCGGCGCCGCGGTCACCGGGCTGCTGCTGGCTTTCCCGAAAGAGCTCGTGCTGGCCATCGCCGGGCTGGCCCTGCTGGGCACCATCGGCGGCGGTCTGCACACGGCCCTGCGCGACGACCAGCACCGTGAAGCGGCGCTCATCACCTTTCTGGTCACGCTCAGCGGTGTGGTCATCGCCGGCATCGGCTCGGCCTTCTGGGGCGTGGTCGCCGGCGCGCTCGCGCTAACTGTGCAAGGATACGGAGCCCGAAAGTACACCGCATGAACATCCTCTTCGCCGCCGACCCACTCGAGTCCTTCAAGACCTACAAGGACACCACTTTTTCCATGATGCGCGAGCTGCAGAAGCGCGGCCACCGCATCGCCGCCACCGAGCCGCGCCACATGGGCTGGCGCAGCGG
>NZ_JBPCSJ010000002.1:0-4716 GCF_051007235.1 Hydrogenophaga sp.
GGTGCAGGCCGCCAGCCGCAACGCGAGCGAAGTCTCGGTCTGGGACGCCTGGCTGTTGCCCTTCACCCTGGCCGCCAACCCGGACCAGGTACCGGGCTGGACCGACTGGTTCCTGCAGACCGTGGCGCAAGCCACGCCGCTGGTCATCGACGGGCTGGAACGTGCCGCCACCGCCTTTGAGCAGCAACTGGACGTGGAACGCCGCGCCCCCGCCGACGCGCAAGACGACAGCGCCGGCAAGCTGGCGCTGGCGCGCGCCATCGCCGGCCCGAGCAGCGAAAGCGAACTCGTGCGCATCACCAGCAAACGGGCGCACCGGCGCTACGGCGCGCTGCACATCCGCGCGCGGGTGGCGCAGGTGGCCGAGGTGCAGCAACGCCTGAACACCGTGCAGGCGGACGTCCACGCGTTGGCCGAGGCCGTTCTGAAACAGGCCCGCACCCACGGCTGGCTGCCGCCGTCGTGGCGCGCGCGCATCGAGGCCGTGCACGCACAACGCTGCGCCCAGGTGGACGCGCTGGCTGCGCGGCTGACCGAACTGCACGACGGCTTCGCGGCGCTGCCCCGCCTGGCCGAGGACACGTCCGAGTTCGTGCCGACGCCGGTCAGCTGGCAAGCCTGAACCCCACGGCCATGACGGCCCCCGCTGACCGACCGTACCACCACCTCGACGCCATCGCCCGCGAACTGTGGCGCTGGTCGGTGGTGTGCAGTGGCGGCACGGCCGAGGCCCGGCTGGCCCAGGCCGCGCCCTGGCACAACGCGCTGCTGGCCGGCCACCTGCCCGATGCCACGATGGACCTCGGCGACCCCGAAGCCGTCGGACCACTGCGCCGGCTGCTCAGCGAACTCAACCTGCTCGCGCTCACCCAGGGCAACACGTCCCTGACGCGCCAGATGCTGCAGAGCCTGCTCTGGCACCTGGACAGCCTGATCGAACGGCCCGCCAGCGACACCCGCGCCCAGGCCATCGCCCGCATGGCCGACGAATTCCGCGAGAACTGGACCCTGCAGCGCCAGGGCTGGGAAGAGGCCCTGGCGCTGCTCAAGTCGCTGGGCGACCCGTCGCACCTGAACTGGGACGACCTAAAAGGCCAGCTCAACCGCCGCGAATGGGTCGAGGCGCGGCGCATCGGCGGCCTGCTGGAGCGACTGCCCGCGCTGGCCCAGTTCATCGACGGCGTGGGCCGGCGCCAGCTGGCCGCGCACCAGCCGCTGGCGCGCACTGCAACACCCCAGGCGCCAGCCGCCGACCAGGCCGCGCCACGCCCCACCGAAGACGACGAGCGCTGCCCGGAACCCACCGCGGTGGATGGCGTGCACCGCTCGCGGGCGCTGGCGCGCATGACCGGCAGCGAAAGCCTGAACCTGACCCACCCGGTGCTGCGCCGCCTGTGGCGCGCCCGCTTCGCCGAGGCGCAGCTGCTGACCTACGACGACCGCGCGCGCGAACCGCGCGCCCTCCCGCTCCCGCAGCCCGAAGGCGCCGCGTCGCGGCAACAGGAGGCTCACATGGGCCACGGCCCGCTGATCGTCTGTCTGGACACCTCCGGTTCGATGCAGGGTGCGCCCGAGAACGTGGCCAAGGCCTGCGTGCTGCAGGCCCTGCGCAGCGCCCACGCCGGCGACCGCGCCTGCCGCCTGCTGGCGTTTGGCGGCCCGGGTGAGCTGCTGGAGCGTTCGCTCACGCGCGACGCCGCCGGCCTGGACGCGCTGCTGGACCTGATGGGTCAGGCGTTTGACGGCGGCACGGATGTACAGACCCCGATCGAACGCGCCATCGAACAGGTGCAACAACACGGCTGGGAAGACGCCGACGTGCTGATCGTCAGCGACGGCGAGTTCGGCTTGACGGGCGCCACGCTGACCGCGCTGCGCCAGGCCAAAGAACGGCTGGGCCTGCGGGTGCACGGCATCCTGATCGGGGACCGCGAGACCATCGGTCTGGTCGAGATCTGCGACGCGCTGCACTGGGTGCGCGACTGGCGCCGCTACGGCCAGGCCAGCGGCGCGGCAGCGGAGGGCTTTTCGCCCGTGCACAGCCGCAGCCTGACGGCGATGTATTTCCCCAACGCCATCCGGCGCTGAGCGTGCGTTTTGCGCACGCTCAGCGCACGACGACCAGCGGCAGGAACCCGGCCCTTGCAACCGTGGTCCACCACCCCACACTGTGTGCTGTCCGGGCGTTCCGGACGCGCCTGTGTCCTGGAGGTGAACCCGTATGTGGAAACGTCTGTCGGTGCTCTGGCTGGCCGTGCGCGGTGACGCGAAGCGGCTCTGGTACGCGCTCGGTCACCCTGAGGCGCCGGGCTGGCTCAAGGCCGGCGCGGCGGCCATCGTGCTGTACCTGCTCTCGCCCGTCGACCTGATCCCGGACATGATCCCCGTGCTGGGGGTGGTCGATGACCTGGTCATCGTGCCCCTGGCGCTGCGCTGGCTGCTGGCACGTCTGCCAGCGCACATCCGCGACCATGCAGTGGCAAAGGCAGGCAGATAGCGGTTCGCCGCCAGGCCGCCCCAAGGCGAAACGCGCCGCGACGACGCCGAGCGGTCAGCCTCCCTGGAAGCCGTCGCGCCGGAAGGTCAGCACCAGGGTGTCGCGCCAGCCCAGTTCGCCCGGCACCAGCGGCTGGATCGGCGTGGTCTCGTGGATCACGCGCGCGTCGTCCAGCAGCAGCAGCGACCAGGGTTCGCTGAGCGTGAAGCGCTGGCCGCTGGGACCATCGGCGTCGAACACGCGGCTCTCGCCGCCCTTGATGCCGTGGCGACCGAGCATGAACACAGCGACCAGGTCCACGCCGTCGCGGTGCGCGCCCTCGGGCGTGGGCCGGCCAATGCCGTCGGTGGTGTCGATGCGGAACGGGTGCGCTTCCACGTACCAGGGCCGCGCGCCGTGCACGGCCGACACGGCCTGGCCCACGGTTGCCAGCAGGGTGCGCCACAGCGGCGATGCCACCACCGAAGCGTCCATGGGCTCGAACCAGCGCTGCATGCCGCCGTGCAGAGCGTTGTATTCCAGCGGCTGCCAGTGGGCGCGGTGCGGGGCCTGCTGCACGTCGGCACCGTCCACCACGAAGCAGCTGTGGCGCCGGCGCCGGTAGCGCCCGCCGTCCTTGAGGAAGCCGTCCGGCGGCAGGTGATTCCAGCTTGCGTGCAGGGCATCGAGGGCGGCCGCGTCGGTGTGCAGCCAGGTCTGCACGTCGACCGCGCTGAGCAGTGCAAAACCGGTACGGGTCAGCGAGTCGTCCAGCCCGCTCAGGGGCACATAGGGAGGGGGGTAGGCGTGCAGGCTCATGGGCGGGCAGTGTAGCGGCGCACGGATGCCCGACCACCCGACGTGCCTGCGCAGTTTCTGCGCTGGATCAAAACCGGGGCGCATCCGCACTGTCAAGCTGTGCGCATTGCCAAGGAGGCCGCTATGAACACCGTCGAATGGTCCGATGCCCTGCTGCTGGACTTTGAACCCATGGACAGCGTCCACCGCGAATTCGTGGACCTGCTGGCCATGGCCCAGAGCGCGCCCGATCACGCATTGCCGCAGGCCTGGTCGGCGGTGCTGGACCACACCGTGCACCACTTCGGACGCGAAGACGAATGGATGCGCAAGACCCGCTTCGCGTCGGCCGACAACCACATGCTGCAGCACCGGGTGGTGCTCAACGTGCTGCGCGAAGGCCTCGCCATGGCGCGCGCCGGCGACCTGTCACCGGTGCGCGAAATGGCCAGCGAACTGGCGGCCTGGTTCGCCAAGCACACCCAGTCGCTGGACGCGGCGCTGGCGCTGCACATGCGCCGCGAGCTGAGCGAGCGCGCGCACGCCCCGGTGCACCGCAGCAGCGGCCCTCACCGGAGCGCGCATCCGCACTGAACCGGTGCGAACGCAACCCGCCCAACCGCAGGGGCGCGCCCGGCGTTCCCACACCTGCTGAGCACGGGCGAACCGTGCCTGGTCGCCTGCGCGACCGGCGGTCTGACAAGACCCTGCTGCCCTATGGGGTAAACGATAGGCGGCTTGATATTTGTCAATGGTTATATTGTTTTCCAACCGGAGACAACCATGGCACAAGCCCTCAACGCGGCGGCAACAGAGGCCCCGACGCCCGAGCCGACCGAACCCGCACCCACCGCCGATGACCGCTCGGCGGAACACGGCCCTTCCGTCTTCAGCCTGCCGTTGGCACAGCTGCGCTTCTCCGATCCCATCCAGTGGATCAAGCTCGGCTGGGCGGACTTCCAGCGCTGCCCGCGCATCGGCCTGTTCTACGGCCTGTGCTTTTTCGTCATGGGGCACGCGCTGCTGGCCCTGTTCCAGACAGCCCCGCAGTACCTGCTGGCGCTCAGCGCCGGCTTCCTGCTCATGGGCCCCTTCCTGTGCCTGGGCCTGTACGACGCCAGCAAGGCGATGCAGACGCACACCCACCGTCCGTCGCTGCGCGCATCGCTGGCGGCCTGGCGGCCCACGCGCAGCACCATGGCCATCTTCGCCGGCGTGCTGCTGATCCTGGAAATGCTCTGGGGCCGCGCGGCGCTGGTGGTGTTTGCGGTGAGCTTCAACACCATGCCCGAGAAGGCCAACCTGCTGTCCATGCTGTTCGATCCGCAGAACATCGGATTCCTCATCACCTACACGCTGGTCGGTGGCGTCTTCGCCGGCCTGATCTTCGTGACCAGCGTGATCTCCATCCCGATGATCATGGACCGCCAGGTCGACGCGGT
>NZ_JBPCSJ010000003.1:0-2921 GCF_051007235.1 Hydrogenophaga sp.
CGTGACCACGCCCACCAGCATGCTGGCGGCCATGACGAAGTAGGCGGTGGTCCAGGCGGCGTTCTGGTAGTTCGCGCCCGGGGCGGGTTTGACCGCATCCACCGCCGCCGCCACCGCAGGAACCGCGGGCGCCACCTCGGCCCGCGCCGCCAGCCACAGCACGCCGGCCCCGGCCCAGATCATGGCCAGGCGGTAGCCGGTCTGGTAGGTCGCGGCCAGCGCGCCCTGGTGGGCGGCGTCGGCCGATTCGATGCGGTAGGCATCCAGCGCGATGTCCTGCGTGGCCGACGCGAACGCCACCCCCAGCGCGCACCAGACCACCAGGTCCAGCTGGCTGCGCGGGTCGGCCAGCGCCATGCCGGCCAGCGCCACCATGATCAGGCCCTGCGACACCAGCAGCCAGCTGCGCCGGCGGCCCAGCCAGCGCGTGAGCAACGGGATGGGCAGCCGGTCCACCAGCGGCGACCAGACCCACTTGAAACCGTATGCAAGACCGACCCAGCTCAGGTAACCGATGGTGGTGCGGTCCAGCCCGGCCTCGCGCAGGCGAAAGCTCAAGGTGCCCAGCACCAGCAGCAGCGGCAAGCCGGCCGAAAAGCCCAGCGCGAACATGCGCAGGCTGGCCGGCTGCAGGTAGGCGCGCCAGGTGTCGGCCCAACTGGGGCGGGCGGGCGTGCCGGGTTCGGACGCGGGTGTGACGGAAGGCTCGGTCATGGGGCGGGAGCGGGCGGCGACAAAACCGCGCGGTGGTCAGAAACAGAGGGCTTGTCTATTATTGGCCCACCATGTGCTTCCTCTGCGACCTCAAATCCCCCACCCCCGTCGCGGCCCCGCAGCGGCCCGAACACGTCTGGTCCGCCCGCCGCGCCTTCCTGCTGGCCGGCAGCGCCGCGGCCGTCGGCGCCAGTGCCGACGCCCTGGCCCAGGTGGACGTGGGCAAATCCTCATCGGTGCGCAAGCTGGTGCCCGCCGCCGAACTGGAAGGCGCGGCCAACCAGCAGTACGGCCAGATGATGGAAGAGGCGCGCCAGAAAAAGGCACTGGTGCCCGATAGCGACCCGCAGGTGCAGCGCCTGCGCCGGATGGCCAACCGCCTGATCCCGCACACCGCGCCGTGGAACGACCGCGCCAGAGGCTGGCAGTGGGAAGTCAACCTGATCGCCAGCGACGAGGTCAACGCCTTCTGCATGCCCGGCGGCAAGATCGCCTTCTACACCGGCATCCTCGACAAGCTCAAGCTCGACGACGACGAGGCCGCGATGATCATGGGCCACGAAATGGCCCATGCCCTGCGCGAGCACGCTCGCGAACGCCTGGCCAAGACCCAGGCCACCGGGCTGGGGCTGTCGGTGCTGTCCAGCCTGCTCGGCCTGGGCCAGCTGGGCGATGCGGCCGCCAGTCTGGGCACGCAGCTGCTGACGCTGCGGTTCAGCCGCGAAGACGAAACCGAGGCAGACCTGGTGGGCCTGGAACTGGCCGCCCGCTCGGCCTACAAGCCCCAGGCCAGCGTGAGCCTGTGGCAGAAGATGACGGCCCAGAACGGCAAGGGTGGCCCGTCCTTCCTGTCCACCCACCCCAGCGGCCCCAACCGCATCAAGGAACTGCAGGCCAACGTGCCCAAGGTGCAGGGGCTGTACGAGGCGGCGCGCAAGGGGTGACGGCCCGCGTCGGGGCAGCCGCGCTCAGCTGCCCTTCACGTACGGGTTGAACCGCCGTTCTTCCCCGAACGTGCTTTCCGGCCCGTGGCCGGGGATGAACACCGTGTCGTCGCCCATGGGCCAGAGGCGTTCGCGGATGCTGTTGATGAGCTGGGCGTGGTTGCCCTGCGGAAAGTCGGTGCGGCCGATGCTGCCGGCGAAAAGCACGTCGCCCACGAAGGCGCGCTGGGCTTCGGGCGAGTGAAACACCACGTGGCCCGGCGTGTGGCCCGGGCAGTGGCGCACGGCCAGCGTGCAATGGCCGATCTGCACCGTGTCGCCATCGGCCAGCCAGCGCGTGGGCGTGAAGTGGCCGGCCGGCGGGAAGCCGAACATCTGGCTCTGCTGGGGCAGGCCGTCGATCCAGAACTGGTCGCCCGGGTGCGGGCCGATGATGGGCAGGTCCAGCTTGGCGGCCAGCGCCGCCGTGCCGCCAGCGTGGTCGATGTGGGCGTGGGTCAGCCAGATGGCCTTGAGCGTGAGGCCCAGCGCCAGCGCCGCGGCCTCGATGCGGTCGAGGTCGCCGCCCGGATCGATCACGGCGGCGTCGTGGGTCTCATCGCACCAGACGATCGAGCAGTTCTGGGCAAAGGCGGTGACGGGAATGGTCTGGTAGTGCAGCATGGGCCGTATTGTCGGCGGCTCCGCGCCGGTAAACCTCTGAAAAGCCGGGAGGCTGGCGCTTTGGGTCGCACCGGGGAAAACGCCGGAACGGCATACCGCGACAGCGATCTGCGGCGGCCAACCGATACGGAAGTATCAGTCTGAGGCACTTCAAGCCTCAAGTCCTCGCGGGGGTGGTCGACAAGCTTAGGACCACCTCCAGGCACCCGATCGGTGCCACCCACCGCCTCTCAGGGTTGCCACATGCTCAAGAATCTCAGTCTGAAAACCCAGCTCGGGGTCGGCTTCGCCACCGTGGTGGTGCTGTTCCTCACCACGATGCTGCTGGTCGCCCAGCTGGTCGCCCGTCTCGAACACGGGGTGCGCGCATTCAGTGTGACCGAGCTGCCGCTGGTGCTGGCGGTGGAGCGCATGAACCTGTCGCGCTCGGAGGTGCAGCAGTTCCTGACCGACGTCTCGGCCACCCACGACCCGGCCGCCTACGCCGAAGCCGAACAGGCCCTGAAAAGCTACCAAACGGCCAGCCGGGAGGTGCGCACCATCCTGACCGGCGCCGGCGACCAGAAAAGCCTCGCGGCCCTGGACACGATGGACCAGGCT
>NZ_JBPCSJ010000004.1:0-6190 GCF_051007235.1 Hydrogenophaga sp.
GATGCCGATCATTCAGCTGAACCAGTTGGTGAAGTAGGCTCCCCCCGCGCCGCCTGCGGCGTCACCCCCCCAGGGGGGCGCCACTGGCGGCCGGGCAAAGCCCGTTCCGCGGTGGCCTGGACTGAATGCACGCGGATGCTCACTCCGTTCGCATCCGCGACCTATACCACTCGTGGAAGTGCTGCATGCCATCCTCCATCGGGCTCTGGTAGGGGCCGACCTCGTTGGCGCCGCGCATCAGCAAGGCCTTGCGGCCGGCGTCCATGCGCTCGGCGATCTCGTCGTCCTCGACGCAGGTCTCCATGTAGGCGGCGCGCTGCGCGGCGACGAACTCGGGTTCGAAGGCGGCGATCTCTTCCGGGTAATAGAACTCCACCATGTTCAGCGTCTTGTCCACACTGATCGGGTGCAGCGTCGAGACGGTGAGCACGTGCGGATACCACTCGACCATGATGTGCGGGTAGTAGGTCAGCCACACCGCGCCCTGCGCCGGCAGCTCGCCGTTGCGGTAGCGCATCAGCACCTCGTGCCACTTCTGGTACGTGGGACTGCCCGACTTGAGCAGGTTCTGGATGCCCACCGTCTGCACCGAGTACTCGGGCTTGAATTCCCACTGCAGGTCGGCGCAGGTCACGAAGTTGCCCAGACCGGGGTGGAAGGGTTCGACGTGGTAGTCCTCCAGGTAGACCTCGATGAAGGTCTTCCAGTTGTAGTGGCAGGTGTGCAGCTCGACGTGGCTGAGCACCATGCCCTCGAAGCTCAGGGTGGACGCCGGGCCCATGCCAGCCAGATCGGCGGCGATGTCGCGGCCGTTGTCTTCGAACAGCAGGCCGTTCCACTCGCGCAGCGGGTAGCGCTGCAGATCGGCGCAGGGGTCGTGCGCGAAATGGGGCGCGCCCAGCAGGGTGCCCAGCTGGCTGTTGGCGCTCTGACCGCCCGAGTAGGTCCAGCGGTGCAGCGGGCAGACGATCTGGCCGCCGCTGTGGCCCTGGGCGTTGTGGGCCAGGTTGCCGCGGCCCTTGAGCATCACGGCCTGGCGGTGGCGGCAGACGTTGGAGACCAGCTCCACGCCGTTGGCGGTGCGCACCAGCGCACGGCCTTCCCCCTCTTGCGGCAGGGCGTAGTAGTCGCCCAGTTCGGGCACCGCGTTCGCATGTCCCACGTAGCGGGGGCCGCGCTGAAAGATGGTTTCAAGTTCCCTGCGGAACAGTGCCTCGTCGAAATAGCTCGAAACCGGAAGTTGGCTTTCGGCCTGCTGGAGTTGAAGACTCAAATCAGACATGGTGGTCTTGACCTAAAGACTCCCCCTATGAAGGGGCAGGGTGAAGCGCTTGAACGAGTGAACGATCTGCGCGGGAAGGGTGGAAGTGCTGCGTCCCTCCGGGTGTGTGAGACCCGTCAGTTGAACAAGAAAAAAGAGGCCGGATTGTACCCGTGGGGTCCAGCGCAGGCGCGCGGCGGCATTGCCCCTGCGCCGCCGCGGGTGTCAGCCCCGCAGAGGGGTGCCGGCTAAAATCGCCGGTCCGTCCCCAAGGGGCGGTCTCCCCACACCCGAGCCCTGCATGACTCCATCTTCCCCCGCCAAAGCCCCCCGCGCCCGCGCTGGCGCCGAGGTCGCCCCCAGCTACGAAGCCGCGCTGCAGGAACTGGAGCAGCTGGTGGCCCAGCTGGACGCCGGTCAGCTCCCGCTGGACCAGTTGCTGGTGCGCTACCAGCGCGGCGCCGAGCTGCTGGCCTTCTGCCGTACCCGCCTGGACGCGGTGGAGAACCAGATCAAGGTGCTGGAAGCGGGCGAACTCAAACCCTGGGACGGCGCATGAGTGGCAAGGACTTTGCGGTGTGGCGTGAAACCCAGCAGGCGGTGATCGAACAAGCCCTTGCGGGCTGGGTCAGCCCCCTGGCGCCGGCCGGCCTGGGCGAGGCCATGCGCTACGCCGTGCTCGACGGCGGCAAGCGCCTGCGCCCGCTGCTGGCCCTGGCCGCCTGTGAGGCGGTCGGTGGTTCGCAGTCCGCCGCGTTGCGCGCCGGCTGCGCGCTGGAACTGATCCACGCCTATTCGCTGGTGCACGACGACATGCCCTGCATGGACAACGACGTGCTGCGCCGGGGCAAGCCGACGGTCCACGTGGCCTACGGCGAAGCGCAGGCCCTGCTGGTGGGCGACGCCCTGCAGGCGCTGGCGTTTGAACTGCTGGTGCCCGACGACGGCTCGGTGCCTGCCGCGCTGGCCGCCTCGCTGTGCCGCCAGCTGGCGGTGGCCGCCGGCGCCCACGGCATGGCCGGCGGCCAGGCAGTGGACCTGGCCAGCGTGGGCGTGGCGCTGGACCAGCCGGCCCTGGAAGCCATGCACCGACTGAAGACCGGTGCCCTGCTGCAGGCCAGCGTGCTGATGGGGGCGAGCACCGGGCCGCTCGATGCGCTGGCCCGCGAACAGCTGACCGTCTACGGCGCCGCACTGGGCCTGGCCTTCCAGGTGGTGGACGACGTGCTGGACGTGACCGCCGACTCCGCCACCCTGGGCAAAACCGCCGGCAAGGACGCCGCCGCGGACAAACCCACTTTTGTGGCCCTGATGGGGCTGGACGCTGCCCAGGCCTACGCCGACCGCGTGCTGGACCAGGCACACGAAGCCCTGCGCCGCAGCGGCTTGACGCACACCGACACCCTGCACGCGCTGGCCGACTGGGTCGGCCGCCGCGCCAGTTGAACGAGGGTCCCACCGCATGCCTGCCATGAGCCAACTGCTGCCCACCATCCAATCGCCGGCCGACCTGCGCCGCCTCAGCCGCGCCCAGCTGCACCCCCTGGCCGACGAGCTGCGCCAGTACGTGCTCGACAGCGTGTCCCAGACCGGTGGCCACCTCAGTTCCAACCTGGGCACGGTGGAACTCACGGTCGCGCTGCACTACGTCTTCAACACACCCGAAGACCGGCTGGTGTGGGACGTGGGCCACCAGACCTACCCGCACAAGATCCTGACCGGCCGGCGCGACCGCATGCACACGCTGCGCCAGCAGGGGGGTGTCAGCGGTTTCCCGCGCCGCGACGAGAGCGAGTACGACACCTTCGGCGTCGGCCACTCGTCCACCAGCATCTCGGCCGCGCTGGGCATGGCCCTGGCCGCCAAGATGAAGGGCGAGAGCCGCCACGCGGTGGCCATCATCGGCGACGGCGCCATGACCGCCGGCATGGCCTTTGAGGCGCTGAACAACGCGGGCGTGGAGCACGGTCGCCTGCTGGTGATCCTCAACGACAACGACATGTCGATCTCGCCCCCGGTGGGCGCGCTCAACCGCTACCTGGCCCAGCTCATGAGCGGCCAGTTCTACGCCGCGGCCAAGAACGTGGGCAAGACCGTGCTCAAGGGCGCGCCGCCCCTGTTTGAGCTGGCCAAGCGCCTGGAAGAGCATGCCAAGGGCATGGTCGTGCCGGCCACGCTGTTCGAGAAGTTCGGCTTCAACTACGTCGGTCCCATCGACGGCCACGACCTCGACTCGCTGATCCCCACGCTGGAAAACGTGCGCCAGTTGCTCGACAACGGCGCGGGGCCGCAGTTCCTGCACGTGGTCACCAAAAAGGGCCAGGGCTACAAGCTGGCGGAGGCCGACCCGGTGGCCTACCACGGCCCGGGCAAGTTCGACCCGGCGGTGGGCCTGGTCAAGCCGGCCACGCCCCCCAAGACCACCTTCACGCAGGTGTTTGGCCAGTGGCTGTGCGACATGGCCGCGGCCGACCCCAAGCTGGTCGGCATCACTCCCGCCATGCGCGAAGGCTCGGGCATGGTGGAGTTCCACAAGCGCTTCCCGGGCCGCTACTTCGACGTCGGCATCGCCGAGCAGCACGCGGTGACCTTCGCCGCCGGCCTGGCCTGCGAGGGTCTCAAGCCGGTGGTGGCGATTTACTCCACCTTCCTGCAGCGCGCGTACGACCAGCTGATCCACGACGTGGCGCTGCAGAACCTGCCCATGGTGTTCGCGCTGGACCGCGCGGGCCTGGTCGGTGCCGACGGCGCCACCCACGCCGGGGCCTACGACATCGCCTACTTGCGCTGCGTCCCGAACATGGCCATCGCCTGCCCGGCCGATGAGGCCGAGACGCGGCAGCTGCTCTCCACCGCGCACGCGCAGAACCACCCGGTGGCCGTGCGCTACCCGCGCGGCGCCGGTGTGGGCGCCGCGGTGCCCGCCAGCCTGGACGGTCTGCCCTACGGCAAGGGCGAGCTGCGCCGGCGCGGCCGGGGTGTGGCCATCCTGGCCTTTGGCACGCTGCTCTACCCCGCCCTGGCCGCGGCCGAACCGCTGGGCGCCAGCGTGGCCAACATGCGCTGGGCCAAGCCGCTGGACCTGGACCTGCTGCGCGAGCTGGCGCAAACCCACCAGGCGCTGGTGACGGTGGAAGAAGGCTGTGTCATGGGCGGCGCCGGCAGCGCCGTGCTCGAAGCCCTGCAAGCCGAGGGGCTGAACCTGCCCGTGCTCAACCTGGGCCTATCCGATACCTTCATCGAACACGGGGATCCGGCCAAACTGCTGGCCGCCGAAGGGCTGGACGCCGCCGGTATCGAGCGCTCTGTGCGGGCGCGTTTTGCCTCGGTCGTGGACGCTGCGCCGGGGCTCAAAGCCGTCGCCTGACCGATCCGCCTGGCGTGTCGGTGTGAATTAAATTCAACGCCGCTGTGACCCCGTTCGCAAGCGGGCGTCCGCAAGCTTGCAGGAGGCTGAAGGCAGGCCCTGAAGACCCTGTGCTCAAGGGAAAACCCGCAGGGTGGGAGAGGGTGGCGCCTTCCTACAATGACCCCGACTGTTGCAAGTCCCCGACCTCCTCAGGCCGGGTGTGAAGTTCCAACCACGGAGTCATACAACATGGATCGTCGTTCCCTCATCAAGCACGCTGGCATCGCCGGTGTGTTCGCCGCCGGTGCAGCCCCCGCTGTGCACGCGCAGGCCGCCATCCGCTGGCGCATCACCTCCAGCTTCCCCAAGGCGCTGGACACCATCCACGGCGCTTCGGACGTGTTCGCCCAGAAGATCAGCGCCATGACCGGCGGCAAGTTCCAGGTCACGGTGCACGCACCGGGCGAACTGGTGCCCGCACTGGGTGTGGTGGACGCCGTGCAGGCCGGCACCGTGGAAGCCGGTCACACCGCGCCGTATTACTACTTCGGCAAGGACGACACCTTCGCCATGGGCACGGCCATCCCGTTCGGCCTGAACAGCCGCCAGCTGACCGCCTGGTACTACGACGGCAACGGCATGAAGCTGTTCCGCGAGTTCTATGACCAGTACAACATCGTGAACTTCCCCGGCGGTAACACCGGTGCCCAGATGGGCGGCTGGTACCGCAAGGAAATCAAGACCCTGGCCGACATCAAGGGCATGAAGATGCGCATCGGCGGCTTCGCCGGCAAGGTGCTCAGCCGCATGGGCGCTGTGCCCCAGAACATCCCCGGTGGCGAGATCTACCAGGCGCTGGAAAAAGGCACCATCGACGCGACCGAATGGATCGGACCGTACGACGATGAAAAGCTGGGCTTCCAGAAGGTTGCCAAGAACTACTACTACCCGGGCTGGTGGGAAGGCGGCGCCCAGCTGGACTTCTACATCAACAAGGCCGCGTTCAACGCCCTGTCCAAGGAAAACCAGGCCATCGTCGAAGCCGCTGCCGCTTACGCGCACACCGAAATGCAGGCCCGTTACGACGCCCGCAACCCGGCCGCGCTCAAGCGTCTGGTGGCCGGTGGCGCCAAGGTCCTGCCGTTCCCGAAGGTGGTGATGGACGAGGCCTACAAGCAGTCCATGGAGCTGTACGCCGAGCTGAGCGCCAGCAACCCCAACTGGAAGAAGATCTACACCGACTACTCGGCCTTCCGCAAGGACCAGAACCTCTGGTTCCGCTTCACCGAAGCCACGTTCGACCGCTACATGCAGTCGGCCAAGCTGTAAGCAGCTCCCGGTGTCCGGCAAAAAACCCCGCCTGTGCGGGGTTTTTTGTGGCAACACCCAGGCGTGCTGCTCCGTCAGCGTTTGCTCAGGCTGGCCACCGATCCGGCCACTAGACTGACCGCCCTTACCCAGGGCACCTCTCAGCGGGCACCTTTTCTCAGCGGGGACATTCCATGTCATTCCTACTCAAAATTTCTCGCCTCATCGACGGCCTGACCGAGCTCATCGGCAAGCTGGCCATGTGGCTGATC
>NZ_JBPCSJ010000005.1:0-10265 GCF_051007235.1 Hydrogenophaga sp.
AAGCTGCCGCCCATCGCGGCGCTGCGCGAAGCCGGCGTGCCCATGGCTGTGTCGACCGACCACAACCCCGGCACCTCGCCCGGCCTGTCGTTGCTGCTGTCGGCCCACATGGCCTGCAGCTTTTTCCGCCTCACGCCGCTGGAAGCCGTGTGCGGCATCACCGTGCACGCCGCGCGCGCGCTGGGCCTGCACGACCGCGGCCAGCTCGCGGCCGGCCAGTGCGCCGACTTCGTCGCCTGGGACCTCGACCACCCGAACGAGCTGGCCTACTGGTTCGGCCACAACCCCTGCCACCGCGTCGTGGTGGCGGGCCAGGAGCGACCATGAACACGGATTCCAACCCTGGCTTCGTCTGGCAAGGCCGGACCGACAGCGAAGAGGTCGGCGACAGCCGCCGCTGGCACCACGTGGTGCGCCCGTTCGACGCCGCCTCGCAGGGCGGCGTGGCGCTGATCGGCTTTGCGGTCGACGAAGGCGTGCGCCGCAACGGCGGCCGGCCCGGCGCCGCCGAAGGCCCGCGCGCGTTGCGCGGCGCACTGGCCAACCTGCCGGTGCTGGGCGAACCGGCGCTGTGGGACGCCGGCGATGTGGACGGCCACCGCCACCCGCTGGAAGACGCGCAGCAGGCGCTGGCCGGTCGCATAACCGACGTGGTGGCCCAAGGCTGCAGGCCGCTGGTGCTGGGCGGCGGACACGAGGTCGCCTGGGGCACGTTCCAGGGCCTCGCGCGCGCGCACCCCGGCCTGCAGCGCCTGCTGATCGTCAACCTCGACGCCCATTTCGACCTGCGCATGGCCGCGCAGGGCAACTCGGGCACACCGTTCCGCCAGATCGCCGACTGGTGCCAGGCGCAAGGCCGGCCGTTCGACTACCACGTGCTGGGCATCAGCCGTTTTGCCAACACGCAGGCGCTGTTCGACCGCGCGGCGGCGCTGGGCGCGCGCCACCGGCTGGACGAAGAGCTGCAGTCTTCCGAGCAGCTGGCGCAGACGCAGGCCGCGCTGGCCGACGACCTGGCGCGCTGCGACGGGGTCTACCTCACGGTCTGTCTGGATGTGCTGCCCGCGCCGCTGGCGCCCGGCGTCTCGGCCCCGGCCCCGCTGGGCCTGCCGCTGGCCCATGTGGAAGCGCTGGTGGACCAGGTGATGGCCAGTGGCCGCGTGCTCGCGGCCGACCTGGCCGAACTCAACCCGCCGCTGGACGAAGGCGGCCGCACCGCGCGCGTGGCCGCCCGGCTGGCGGCGCGCATCGCGCGCGGCTTCGCGGCCGGCTGAAGGCCGCGCTGGCGGCCTCGGCCATGGCCCTGTCAGCGACCGTGCCCACGCCCGCGGCCGTCATCGTCCCAGCGGTCGTGACGGTCGTGGTGGCGGTGCTTCCAGTGGCGGCGGTCGTCCCAGCGCGGCCCGTAGCCCCAGCCCTGGTAGATCACCGGGCGCGGCTGCACCACCACCGGCCGCACATACGGGTACGGCTGGCCATACACGACCACCGGTGCCGGCTGGTGGATCACCACCGGCCGCGTGTGCACCACCACCGGGCGCGGTGGCGGCGCGTTGGACACGCCCACCGCCACACCGGGCGAGTTCACGCCGATTGACCAGTAGATGTCGTCCTGCCCGCGGGCGTGCGCCTGGCCGGTGCTCAGCGCCCAGGCCGCCGCGGCCAGCGAAACCAGACCCAGCGCCTTGGCCCAGGTCGAACGGCCTTGTGCCGGTGTGTTGAAAGTCACGGTGTTCATGGTGGTGTCTCCGGTTGCGGGCAACCCCTGTGGCTGCCGTGCGCCCATTAGAGAAAATCCGCCTGTAACCCGTTGCGCACGCACGGTCAAAGCCGTAGCCAGACGTAACCGAACGACCCATGACCGCTGACACCGCATTGCCCCCGCCCGACGACGTGCTGACCTTCTGGTTCGGTGACGCCCTCGCCACCGACTGGCCCGCGCAGGACCGCAGCGGCCTGTGGTTTGGCGGCGGTGCCGCACTGGACGCGACCATCACCCAGCGCTTCGGCCCGCTGGTGGACCGCGCGCTCGACGGCGGCCTGGCGGACTGGGAAACCACCCTGCCCGCGCGGCTGGCGCTGGTGATCGTGCTCGACCAGCTCACCCGCAACGTGCACCGCGGCCAGGCCCGCGCCTTCGCCGGCGACGGCCGCGCGCAGCGCCTGGTGCTGCAGTCCCTGGCCCTGTCGCAAGACAGCGAACTGCCCCGCGTGGGCCGGCTGTTTTTCTACATGCCGCTCATGCACGCCGAAAGCGTGGCCCTGCAGCACGAATGCGTGACGCGCCTCGAAGCGCTGGCGCACGACAGCCCGCCCGCGGTGCGCGAGCAGCTGCAGGGCAACCTGCGCTCGGCCCGCCAGCACTGCGACATCATCGAAACCTTCGGCCGCTTCCCCCACCGCAACGCCGTGCTGGGCCGCACCAGCACGCCGGCCGAAACCGACTTTTTGCAGGGCGGCCCGCGCTTCGGGCAGTGAGCGCCCCGCCGGTGGCGGTTGGGCGGCGGCCGGGCGCCGGGTGCTATCGTGGCAGCCCCACCCGCCGCACCGCGCCCCCGCCCATGTCGCACACCCTGGTCCTGCACGCCCACCCGTACCCGCGCCGCTCGCTGGTCACCCAGCGGCTCAAAGCCGTGTTCGACGCCGCCCCCGGCACGCAGGTGCGTTCGCTCTACGACCTGTACCCGGACTTCGACATCGACGTCGCCGCCGAACAGCAGGCCCTGAGCACCGCGCAGCTGGTGGTGTGGCTGGCGCCGGTGCACTGGTACAGCGTGCCCGCGCTCATGAAGCACTGGTTCGACCGCGTGCTCAGCCACGGCTGGGCCTATGGCCAGGGCGGCCACGCCCTGCGTGGCAAAACGGTGTGGTGGGTGGCCAGCGTGGGCGCCGACGCAACGGCCTACGCGCCCGGCGGTGAACACGGCCGGCCCTTCGCCGACTTCGTCGCCCCCATCGAACAGACCGCGCGCTACTGCGGCATGCACTGGCTGCCCCCCTACCTGGTCTACGCCGGCCACACCATCAGCGAAGACGACCGCCGCGCCAGCTGCGACGCGCTGGCGTTGGCCCTGGCCCAGCACCAGGCCGGCCTGGCCCTCACCGGAGCCACCGCATGATCCAGGGCATCCTCTTTCTACTGGCCGCGCTGGTCTGTGTGCCGCTGGCGGTGCGGCTGGGCCTGGGGTCCATCCTGGGCTACCTGGTGGCCGGCGTGGTCATCGGCCCGGAGGGTTTAGCTCTGGTCAGCGACCCCACGGCCATCCTGCACGCGTCCGAACTCGGCGTGGTGCTCATGCTCTTCGTCATCGGGCTCGAACTGGAACCGCAGCGCCTGTGGGCCATGCGCGCGGCCGTGTTCGGCGGCGGCGCCTTGCAGATGGGCCTGTGCGCCGCGCTGCTCATGCCCGTGGGCCTGCTGCTGGGCTGGACCTGGCAGGCGTCGCTGGTGGCGGCGCTGGCGCTGGCGTTGTCGTCCACCGCCATCGTGGTCGGCATCCTGCAGGAACGGCACCTGATGGACGTGCCCGTCGGCCGCAACGGTTTCTCCATGCTGCTGTTCCAGGACATCGCCGCCATCCCGCTGCTGGCGCTGGCCGCCGCGCTCGGTTCGCAGAACGCGCCCAGCGTGAGCAGCGGCCACGGCCACAGCAGCCCGCTGCTGCAGATCGGCGCCGTGCTGGCCGTGGTGGTGGCCGGGCGCTACGTGGCCTACCCGGCCATGCGCTTCATCGCCCGCCTGCCGGTGCGCGAGCTGTTCACCGGCTTCGCGCTGCTGCTGGTGCTGGGCGTGGCCGCGCTGATGGAAATCGTGGGCCTGTCCATGGGCCTGGGCGCGTTCCTGGCCGGTGTGCTGCTGGCCAGTTCCGAATACCGCCACGCGCTGGAAAACGACATCCTGCCCTTCAAGGGTCTGCTGCTGGGCCTGTTCTTCATTGCCGTGGGCATGAGCATGCAGCTGGGCCTGCTGGTCAGCGCGCCGCTGCAGGTGGTCGTGGGTCTGCTGCTGGTGGTCGCGCTCAAGGCACTGGGCCTGTGGCTGCTGGGGCCGGTGGTGGGGCTGCGCGGCAGCCAGCGCAAGCTGCTGGCGGTGCTGCTGTCGCAGGTGGGCGAATTCGCCTTCGTGGTGCTGGCGGCGGCCAAGGCCTCGCAGGTCATGCCGGCCGACACGGCCGACCTGCTCACCCTCATCGCCGCGCTGTCCATGGTCAGCACGCCGCTGCTGCTGATCGCCTACGACCGCTGGGGCTGCCCCGAGACCGAGACCCGCCCCGCCGACGCGGTGGAGAACACCCACGCCCCGGTGCTGCTGGTGGGCTTTGGCCGCTACGGGCAGATCGTGGCGCGCGTGCTGCTGAGCGCCGGCATCCGCCCCACCGTGATCGACCACGACGCCGACACCGTGGACTCGGCCCGGCGCTTTGGCTTCAAGGTCTACTTTGGCGACGCCACCCAGCCCGACCTGCTGCACGCCGCCGGCCTGGACCAGGCCAAAGCCGTGGTGGTGGCGGTGGACGACGTGACCCAGGCCAACCGCCTGGTGCACGAGCTGCGCGCCTCGCACCCTCAACTGCCCATCCTGGCCCGCGCCCGCGACGCGGTGCACGCCATGGAACTGGAAGACGCCGGCGTGCACCACGTGCAGCGCGAGCTGTTCGAAAGCTCGCTGCGCAGCGCCCGCGCCACGCTGGAGCTGCTGGGCTTCGACCGCTTCCACGCCCGCGAACTGGCCGACGAATTCCGCCGTTACTCGGAGCACTTCATCACCAGCGCGCGCGCCAGCCGGCACGACGAAGACGACTTCGTGCAGCGCGTGCGCGAAGCGCGCGAACAGTTTGAAAAACAGATGCAGGCCGACCTGCAGCGCCAGCACCGCCACACCCCGGAGACCGGCTGGGTGCCCGGCGCGGACGCCGACCGGACCCCCTGAACCGGGGCACCTGAGCCCACACCGGCCCCGTTGCACCAAACAAAAGCCGCTCACAGGGAGCGGCTTCGGGGTGTTCGGGGTCGGTTGGCGTGCGACGGGGCGTTCAGCCCCCCAGCGCCAGCCAGGTGCCGCCGGCGCCCAGCACCACCCCCGCCACCAGCCCCAGCACCAGGCCATAGCGCTGCAGCGGCCCCGGCGCGGCCGGCTCGGCCAGGTCGTCATCGCTCTCGTCCACCAGGGTGGATTCGTAGGCCGGCGCCATGCCGTTGCCCGCCACGCGCAGCCCGCTGGTGGGCGATGCCCAGGCCGCCCACAGCGTGTGCGCCTTTTGCGGCACCACGGCCCCGTGTTCCACGGCGGCTTCCAGGTCTTTCCAGCCGAGTTGCACCCGCACGGTGGGCAGGAACACGTCGTCCACGTGGGTTTGCTGCCACTGGGTCTCTTCCATGGCAATGGTGTCGGGGTTGTCGTTGTGCATCGGTTCCGCCTGTTCTGTTTTTTGTCCGCCGCTGGGCGTGGAGTCCTCCCCCCGTGTGGGGTGCGGCAAAGATAGCGGAAACCGCTTGCCGCTGGGGGCGTTTGTGGCGCCCCTCGTCGGTGGCGCTCCCCCGCGCGGGGGGCGTGCGGGGTGCCACACACTCACCGGGCGGGCGACCCCGCCGCGCCCCGGCATCCATTCGTCTGGCAGGCCAAACCATGCAGCCTTCTGACATTTTTGTTTTCAGCTCAACCGCTTAGGCATTATAAATCTATTCAATAATCCATTCCATGACCCCCTCCACCGTACCCGATCTGCTGACCGCCATCCGCCAGCTGGGCGGCACCGCCACCAGCCCGCAGCTGCAGGCGCGGCTGGGCATCAGCCAGCCCAGCGCCTCGCGCCTGCTGGCGCCGCTGCTGGCCGACGGCACCCTGGTCGCCGTGGGCGCGGCCCGCGCCCGGCGCTACCTGCTGCCGCGGGACGTGCCCGGCGTCGGCCGGCAGGTGGCCATCCACGCCGTGCAGGCCGATGGCGCCGTGCGGTTCTTCGGCACCCTCTACCCGCTGGCGGGCGACGGTTTCTGGATGGACGAGGCCGACCGCGAACACGGCCAGAGCGCCCGGCACGACAGCCTGCCCTGGTTTTTGTACGACATGCGGCCCCAGGGCTTTCTGGGCCGGGGCTTTGCCGGCGCCCACCCCGGCCTGCAACTGCCCGCCAACCTGACCCACTGGAGCGACGACCACATCCTCAAGGCACTGGTGAACGCCGGCGAAGACCAGCCCGGCAACCTGCTGGTGGGCCCCACCGCCTTCGACCGCTTCCACACGTTGCCCGCCCCGCTGCGCACCGCCGCCCCGGTGGTGACCGACCCGGCCACCCAGTACCCCGCCCTGGCCCTGCAGGCGCTGGACCAGACCGCCGTCGGGTCGAGTGCCGGCGGCGAGCAACCCAAGTTCAGCGCCGTGCGCGACGGCCACGCCGTGCTGGTGAAGTTCTCCCCGGCCGATGACAGCGCCGCCAGCCAGCGCTGGCGCGACCTGCTGCTGTGCGAAGCCCTGGCCCTGCAGACCCTGGCCGCCGCCGGCATCAGCGCCGCGCCCACCCAGGCCGTGCTGGCCGCGGGCCGCGTGTTTCTGGAAAGCCGCCGCTTCGACCGCACGCCACAGGGCGGCCGCGTGGGCATGGTCTCTCTGGAGGTGTACGACCGCCAGTACATCGGCCAGGGCACCAACTGGGTGGACACCGCCCAACGGTCCGACCGCGCCGGCCCCGAACGCCTGCACCCGGACGACGTGAGCGCCATCGGCCTGATCGATGCCTACGGCGCGCTGATTGCCAACACCGACCGCCACCACGGCAACCTGTCCTTGCTGCTGCAAGACCACCGCTGGCGCCTGGCCCCGGCCTACGACATGCTGCCCATGCTGTACGCCCCGGTGGCCGGCGAGGTGGTGCCGCGCGACCTGGCCGCCCAGCCGCCGCGCCCCACGGTGCACACCCTGGCCGTGTGGCCGCAGGCGCGCACCCTGGCGCTGGCGTTCTGGCAAGCCGTGGCGCAAGACCCGCGCGTGAGCGACGGCTTTCGCGCCGTGGCGCAGGCCAACGGCGACCTGGTTCAGCGCCTCTGACGCGCCGCTCCCTCGGGACTTACCCTCGAATCGCCCCGTTCGATGCCGCCCGCGCATGGCCCGCCACCACCGGCCGCATAAAGCCGCACACCGGGCTCCTAGAATCCGCGCCCACCATGCACCGCCCCACCGACCTGCCGGCCCTGCTGGCCGAGATCCACCACGACGCCCAGGCCCTGTTCGGCCGCGGCCGCGTGGCCGACTACATCCCGGCGCTGGCCGAGGTGGCGCCGCGCCAGTTCGGCCTGGCCATCGCCACCGTTGACGGCCAGACCCACAGCGTGGGCGACGCCCACACCCCCTTCTCGCTGCAGAGCATCACCAAGCTGTTCACCTTCGTGCTGGCGCTCAAGCTCGAAGGCGACGCGCTGTGGCAGCGCGTGGGCCGCGAGCCCTCGGGCGCGGCCTTCAACTCCATCGTCCAGCTCGAAACCGAAAACGGCATCCCGCGCAACCCCTTCATCAACGCGGGCGCGCTGGTCATCACCGACATCCTCACCACCCGCTACGCCCACCTCGACTACGCCCTGCTCGGCGCGCTGCGCCGCCTGGCCGACGAACCCCAGCTGCACTGGAACCCGCGCGTGGCCCGCAGCGAACGCGAGACCGCGCACCGCAACATGGCCATGGCCTACTTCATGAAGAGCCACGGCAACATCCGCAACGAGCCCGAGACCGTGCTCGACAACTACTGCCGCCAGTGCGCCACCGAAATGAGCTGCGCCCAGCTGGCCCAAGCCACGCTCTTCCTCGCCAACGACGGGCGCGACCTGTCGCTGCGCGGCGAGCCCGACGAACACTTCCTCAGCGCCGACGCCACGCGCCGCGTCAACGCCCTGCTGCTGACCTGCGGCGCCTACGACGCGGCCGGCGACTTCGCCTATCGAATCGGCCTGCCGGTCAAGACCGGCGTGGGCGGCGGCATCGTCGCCATCGTGCCAGGCGTGGCCACCGTCGCCGTCTGGTCGCCCGAGCTGGACGCCAAGGGCAATTCGGTGCTGGGCGCCTTCGCGCTGGAACGGCTGGTGCAGGCCACCGGCTGGGGCCACACCAGCCTGTGAGCGGGAAGCGCCGGCCTAGAATGGCCGGATGAGCTCGAACACCCCCCAAAACACCCCTTCCAACGCCTCTAAAAACAACGCTCCCGCCGCGGCAGACGGCGAGGAGCACAAGGTCTCCAACTTCCTGCGCCAGATCATCGAAAAAGACCTGGAGCAAGGCACCTACGCCAGCCGACAGTGGGGCGGTGGCCCGGGTGATGCCACGCACCACGCCGCCGGCCAGCCCGACCCGGCCAAGATCCGCACCCGCTTCCCGCCCGAGCCCAACGGCTACCTGCACGTGGGCCACGCCAAAAGCATCTGCCTGAACTTCGGCCTGGCGCGCGACTACGGCGGCGTCTGCCACATGCGCTTTGACGACACCAACCCCGAGAAGGAAGAAAAGGAGTACGTGGACTCCATCCTCGACGCGGTGCAGTGGCTGGGCTTCAACTGGCAGAGCAGCTTCAACGGCAAAAGCGAACAGCATCTGTACTACGCGTCGAACTACTTCGACTTCATGTACCGCGCGGCCGAACACCTCATCACCGCCGGCCACGCCTATGTGGACGAACAGACCGCCGAAGAAATGCGCGTCAACCGCGGCGACTTTGGCAAGCCCGGCGTGGACAGCCCCTTCCGCAGCCGCAGCCCGGAAGAGAACCTGGCCCGCTTCCGCGAAATGCGCGACGGCCAGCTGGCCGACGGCGCCGCCGTGCTGCGCGCCAAGATCAGCATGCAGTCGCCCAACATCAACATGCGCGACCCGGCCATCTACCGCATCCGCCGCGCCACGCACCACAACACGGGCGACGCCTGGTGCATCTACCCCATGTACACCTTCGCGCACCCCATCGAGGACGCGCTGGAGCAGATCACCCACTCCATCTGCACGCTGGAATTTGAAGACCAGCGCCCCTTCTACGACTGGTTGCTGGAGCGTTTGTGCGAAGGCGGCCTGCTCAAGGCCCCGCCGCCGCGGCAGTACGAATTTGCGCGCCTGAACCTCACCTACGTCATCACCAGCAAGCGCAAGCTGGCGCAACTGGTGAACGAGAAGAAGGTCAGCGGCTGGGACGACCCGCGCATGCCCACCATCGTCGGCCTGCGCCGCCGCGGCTACACGCCCGAAGCCATCCAGCTGTTTGCCGAACGCATCGGCGTGACCAAGAGCGATTCCTGGATCGACTACAGCACGCTCGACGGCTGCCTGCGCGAAGACCTGGAAAACAAGGCCCACCGCGGCATGGCCGTGCTCGACCCCGTCAAGCTGGTGCTCACCAACTGGGCCGAAGTGTTCGGGTCTGACGCCTACACCGAAGACTGCACCCAGCCCGCCCTGCCCCACAGCGCCATTGCCGAAGGGCAAACGCCCCCGCCCGACCGCGTGTTCAAGATCGGCAAGGACGTGTGGATCGAACGCGAAGACTTTGAAGAAGTGCCGCCCAAGGGCTACAAGCGCCTGTTCCCCGGCAACGTCGTGCGCCTCAAGGGCGGCTACGTCATCGAATGCACGGGTTGCGCCAAAGATGCCGACGGCAAAGTGACCGAAGTGCACGCCAAAGTGATTGCCGGCACCAAGAGCGGCACGCCCGGCGCCGACAGCGTCAAGGCCAAGGCCGCCATCACCTGGGTGGGCGCGGCCGACGGGGTGAGCGCCGAAGTGCGCCTGTACGACCGCCTGTTCACCGACCCGCAACCCGACGCGGGCGGCAAGAACTTCCTGGACGCGCTGAACCCCGACAGCCTGAAGGTGGTGACGGCGTTTGTGGAGCCGTCACTGGCCGCCGCACAGCCGGACCAAAAATTCCAGTTTGAGCGGTTTGGTTACTTTGTGGCCGACCGCACGGACCACGGAGTGGGCGGGAAAGTGGTGTTCAACCGGGTGACGGGGTTGAAAGATAGTTGGGGGAAGTAAACCTAACAAAAAAAGAAGGGAAGAAAAATGAGCGAATCCGATGTTTCTCAAGGCCTACAAAAAATATTTCAAAAGCGCTCTGCCTTTGCAGTTATCGGCTTAACAGGCCGGACCGGAAGTGGATGCACTACCACAGCGTCACTGCTATCTAAAGAGTTCGCAGAAATAAAACTACCCAATGCCAAACCAGATCCAGCAACCGCCGAAGATCGGAAGTATCGTATTTGTCGAGATTTTGCGGAAAAAAACTGGAACAGCTTTTTCG
>NZ_JBPCSJ010000006.1:0-2547 GCF_051007235.1 Hydrogenophaga sp.
GCCTTGGGGCCGTTGGCGCGCTGCGGGTCGCGCGCTTCCACCACCAGGGCGGTGCGGGTCAGCCAGGCGGCCGATTCGCCGCGCTGCGGGAACTGGGCCAGCAAGGCCTGCGCGCGCGCCGTGCCGTTGCCAGCGCCTGTGCCAGGTTGTCCGTCGACACCGGTATCGCCGGCGCCGTAGTCAGCGCCTTGCATGGACACCACGCCGCCTTCGGCAAAACCGCCGCCCATGGTATGCGGCGAGACCTGGTGTTTCAGCGTCGCGCCACGCGGCAGCGGGTCGCGCGCGGTGTGCGGGTCCTGTTCGATGTGGTACGGGTAGTCCGCCGCCGACACCCAGGGCAGCGAGTCCAGCGGCAGCCGGTAGCCCATGGGCGAGTCGCCCGGGATGAGGTACATGCGCTCGTCGCGGAAGAACCAGGGCCCGGTGGACCACTGGGTGCCGCTGACGCGGTGGTAGGCGCTTTTGCCGTCCTGGGATGCGGGGCCGGCACCGTCGGCCTGCAGCGGCAGCACATAGCCCACGGTGGCGTCCAGCCCCTGCGTGAAAACGCGGCGCAGGCGCGCGCGCTCCAGCTCGTCGTCGAGCTTGGCGTCGAACGGGTCCACGTTCACCGGCAGGCGGCGCTCGCGCCACAGGGAGTACCAGGTGTCTTCGTAGCCCGGGGTGATGTACTGCGTGGACAGGCCGAGCTGGCGCGCCAGGGTCTGCGTGAAGCGCTGCGCATCGTCGGCGCTGTAGTGGGCGCTGTCGCGTTCGTCGGCCAGCAGGGCCGGGTTGTGCCAGCAGGGCTCACCGTCGGCGCGCCAGAAGACCGACAGCGCCCAGCGCGGCAGCTGTTCGCCCGGGTACCACTTGCCTTGGCCCATGTGCACGAAGCCACCGCTGCCGTAGCGTTCGCGCAGGCGGCCCAGCAGTTCGGTGGCGTAGCCGCGCTTGGTCGGGCCCAGCGCATCGGTGTTCCATTCGGCGGCGTCGCGGTCGGCGGTGGCCACGTAGGTCGGTTCGCCACCCATGGTCAGGCGCACATCGTGTTTGACCAGGTCGGCGTCCACCTGCTGGCCCAGTGCCACCACACCGGCCCACTGTTCCTCGGTGTAGGGCTTGGTCACGCGCGGCGATTCGTACACGCGGGTGACCGACATGTGGTGGCTGAACGCCACCTCGCACTTGTCCACGCCGCCTTCGACCGGCGCCGCGCTGGAGGGCTGCGGCGTGCAGGCCAGCGGGATGTGGCCTTCACCGGCCAGCAGGCCGGACGTGGGGTCCAGGCCGATCCAGCCGGCGCCGGGCAGGAACACCTCGCACCAGGCGTGCAGGTCGGTGAAATCCTTCTCGGGGCCGCTGGGGCCGTCGATGCTTTTCACATCGGGCGCGAGCTGGATCAGGTAGCCCGAGACGAAACGCGCCGCCAGGCCCAGGTGGCGCAGCAGTTGCACCAGCAGCCAGCCCGTGTCGCGGCACGACCCGCTCTTGAGCGTGAGGGTCTGCTCGGGCGTCTGCACGCCCGGCTCCATGCGGATGGTGTACGAGATGTCGCGCTGGAGCATCTGGTTGATGTCCACCAGGAAGTCGATGGTGCGGCGCTTCTTGACGTCCACCTTCGCCAGGTAGGCCTTGAGCAGGTCGGTCAGTGGCGCGGTGGCCAGGTAGGGGGCCAGCTCCTGTTTTTGCGAGGCGTCGTAGCTGAAGGGGAATTCTTCGGCCCGTGGCTCCAGGAAGAAGTCGAAGGGGTTGTGCACCGCCATCTCGACCACCAGGTCGATCGTGACCTTGAACTCGGTGGTCGGCTCCGGGAACACCAGGCGCGCCTGGTAGTTGGCGAACGGGTCTTGCTGCCAGTTGATGAAGTGGGTGGCCGGGTCGATGCGCTGCGAATACGACAGCACCTTGGTGCGGCTGTGCGGCGCGGGGCGCAGGCGGACCACCTGCGGACCCAGTTTGACCAGGCGGTCGTACCGATAATGGGTGATGTGGCTCAGGGCAACGTGGATGGCCATGCTCGGGGACTTTCGACAGGGGGAACAACAATGACAACGCAGGCGCGCTGGCGCACGGCGTGGCTGCGGTACATGCTAGCAAGAGCCGCGCCACGGCTTGATGACAGACCCGGTGCCGGGCGACCGGTGGGGCGGCCGTGAGCGTGGCGGGTCGGCTGCTGGCCCTGTGGCCCGGCTGGGTGCTGGGCGTGGCCCTGCAGCTGCAGCAGGCCACGCTGTGGCCGGCCCTGGCCTACGCGGCCCTGCTGGCCGCCGCCCTAGTGCAGCTGGCGCTGTGTGTGGTGTCCCGTCGCCTGGGGTGGAGCACCGTGCTGCTGGCCGGCGTGTTGGCCGGTGGCGGGTTCACCGGCCTGCGCGCGGCGCACTTTGCCACCCAGGCGCTGGACCCGGCCTTGCAGGGCCTGGACATCGAGGTCAGCGGCCAGGTGGCCGAGTTGCCGCAGCGCGGTGCCGACGGCTGGCGCTTTGTCTTCGAGCCCGATCCGGCCCAGCGGCTGGGGCAGGCGGTGCCGCTGCCCCAGCGACTGCAACTGGGCTGGTACCTGCG
>NZ_JBPCSJ010000007.1:0-2761 GCF_051007235.1 Hydrogenophaga sp.
ACCTGCTGGGCCGACAGCTTCTTGCCGCGCACTTCCACCCAGGCGTCGCCGTTGTCGGCGGCCACGATGGAGTAGGGCATCAGGTCGATGTCCTTCTGCACTTCCTTCTCGGTGAACTTGCGGCCGATCAGGCGCTTGATGTCGTAGAGCGTGTTCTTGGGGTTGGTCACGGCCTGGCGCTTGGCCGAGGCGCCGACCAGCACTTCACCGTCTTCCTGGTAGGCCACGATCGACGGCGTGGTGCGCGCACCTTCCGAGTTCTCGATCACCTTGGTGGTGTTGCCTTCCATGATGGACACGCAGCTGTTGGTGGTGCCCAGGTCGATGCCGATGATTTTTCCCATGTTCTCTGCTCCGGTTCTTGAAAAAGTGAATGTTGAAAACGGTGTGGACGCGGTGTGCATCCCTTGTGGAAGATGTGTGGATAACTCTGCCGCTTTTCAAGGGCGGCGGCGCACAAATCCCGCTTATTTGGGGGCCGCGACGGTGACCAGGGCCGGGCGCAGCACGCGCTCGGCGATCAAGTAACCCTTTTGCAGTACGGCCACCACGGTGTTGGCGGGCTGCTCGGCCGGCACCATGCTGATGGCCTGGTGCTGGGCCGGGTCGAACTTCTCGCCCGCGGCCGGGGCGATGGCCACCACCTTGTTGCGGGTCAGCGCGCTCTGCAGCTGCTTGAGCGTGGCTTCCGCGCCTTCGCGGATCTGCTGCACGGTGGCTTCCTGCACCGCCAGGCCGGCTTCCAGGCTGTCGAGCACCGGCAGCAGGCTGTCGGCAAAACCTTCGACGGCGAACTTGCGCGCCTTGGCCATTTCGTCTTCGGCGCGGCGCTGGGTGTTCTGCGCTTCGGCCTTGGCGCGCAGGAACTGCTCGGCCAGATCGGCGTTCTTGGCCTTGAGTTCGGCCACTTCGTTGGTCAGGGCGGCCAGCGCATCGGCCTCGGCCACGGCAGCGGCGGCCAGGGCTTCTTCAGGGCTGGCGGGCGCGGCGTTCTCGGGGCTGTCAACGGGGTGTTGTGGTTGGCTCATGGCGAATAAAGTTCAAGAAAATCAAAGACAAAGCTTGCCTTGCGCGTCCACTTGGGGGCGCTGTGGCGGAGTTCAAGAGGGGGTGACAGCGAAAAGCCGCCCGGCGGGCGAGAATCGGGGCTTTTTGCACAGGCACACCCCATGAAACTGTTCCGCCACGGCCCGCTGGGCGCTGAAAAACCCGGTCTGATCGACGCCAGCGGCGCGTTGCGCGACCTCTCGGGCCTGGTGCCGGACATTGCGGGCGCCGTGCTGGGGCGTGATTCTATGTCCCGCCTGCGCGCGCTGGACCCGGCCAGCCTGCCGCTGGTGCCCGCCGGCAGCCGCATCGGCGCCTGCGTGGGCGCGGTGGGCAACGTGGTCTGCATCGGCCTGAACTATTCCGACCACGCGGCCGAGGCCGGCATGAAGGCGCCTGGCCAGCCCATCGTGTTCAACAAGCACAACGGCGCCATCAGCGGGCCCAACGACGACGTGTGGCTGGCGCCTGGTTCGCAAAAGCTCGACTGGGAGGTGGAACTGGGCATCGTGATCGGCGAACGGGCTTTCCACGTGTCGGAGGCCGACGCGCTGCAGCACGTGGCGGGCTTCTGCCTGGTCAACGACGTGTCCGAGCGCGCTTACCAGATCGAATACGAGGGGCAATGGACCAAGGGCAAGAGCTACCCCACGCACTGCCCCATCGGTCCCTGGCTGGTGACGCCCGATGAACTGGGCGACCCGCAGGACGTGGACCTGTGGCTGGACGTCAACGGCCAGCGCCGCCAGACCGGCAACACCCACACCATGATCTTCGGCGTGGCGCAGATCGTGAGCTACCTCAGCCGCTTCATGGCGCTGCAGCCGGGCGATGTGATCCCGACCGGCACGCCACCCGGCGTGGGCATGGGGCAGAAGCCGCCGGTGTACCTGCGGCCGGGCGATGTGGTGACGCTGGGTGGGCGTGGTCTGGGCGAGCAGAAGCAGGTGGTGGTGGAAGCCCCCCTGCGCCGGTGATGGGGCGTTCCCCCCTGCGCCGCTGACGCGTCTTCCCCCCTTGCTGCGCGGGGGGGCGGCCCCAGTGGCTGGGCGGAGCCCGTTCCACGGGGCCCTGGGTCCCGGGCACGCCGCACCGGAAAGGTCTTGTCATTCTCCTTCGCCGCCATGGCGGCCTCCCCCGGGAGCCCCATGGGGCTGGAAGCCGCTCGCTCAGGCGCTGGCTTGCACGGCTCCGTTGGCCTGTGCCGCTGCGGCCCGCGCTTGCTGGCTGGACCATTTGCTGGCGAACAGCTGCACGTCGTGCATGCGGCGGGCCAGGTCGGCGCCGGCACTGGTGAGGCGGTAGCCGTCGCCGGTGTGGTCCACCAGGCGGGCGGCGCGCAGCTCTTTGAGGCGGGTGTTCAGGGTGTTCGGGGTGACCCCGCCCACGCTGTCCTGCAGCAGGCGGAAGGTCTGCGGGTGACCGTCGCTCAGCGCCCAGATCACGCGCAAGGCGTAGCGGGATTCGAGCAGGTCGAACAGCTGGATCACAGCCGCGTTGTCTTTGGCGCCCATGCTGGTGGTCTCCGGTGTGGCCTTCGTGGCGAGGCCTGCAAACCACTATACGGTGCCTGCTAGCCATTCGCTAGCTGGGAACCCCCGCGCTGCGGGTTTCCGCGGGTCGGGATTTACCCCGATAACTTGAGCCCCCACGCTCCGCCGCTGCGCGGGTCGCTGCCCCCCATGGGGGCTGGGCCTGCCTTGGGGCGGCCCGG
>NZ_JBPCSJ010000008.1:0-2510 GCF_051007235.1 Hydrogenophaga sp.
GATGCAAACGCGGCAGGTGAAAGACATTCAGTACCGGCTGCTGCCGGGCGCAGAGCGGCGGACCACCGACATCGTGATCGAGCGCGACGGCGTGATCACGGTGCGGCCACCGCGCCACATGGCGCCCGAGCAGGTGGACGCCACGGTGCTGAGCAAGCGCATGTGGATTTACCGCAACCTGGCCGAATGGCGCGACCTGAACGCCAGCGGCGTGGTGCGCGAATGGGTGAACGGCGAGACTTTTCTTTACCTGGGCAGCAGCTACCAGCTGCAGCTGGTGGCCGAGCAGGATGAGCCGCTGAAGATGAAAGACGGTCGGTTTCTGCTGCTGCGTTCGCTGGTGGAGCACGGTGGCTCTGTGGCAGCACGGGCTGCGTTTGAACAGTTTTACGCCGCCAAGGGTTTGGAACGGCTGCAGCGCCGCGTGGCACATTTCGCGCCCCGCGTGGGCGTGGCGCCCGGGGCCGTGTTGGTGAAAGACATCGGTTTTCGCTGGGCGGCTTGCCAGCCGAGTGGCGACCTGCACTTTCACTGGAAGAGCCTGATGGCTCCGTTGACGGTGCTGGACTACATCGTCGTCCACGAGCTGTGCCACCTGCACCAGCGCGACCACAGCGACGCGTTCTGGAACGAGGTCGACAAGGTGCTGCCGGACTACCGGGAGCGCAAGGAATGGCTGCGGGTACGTGGCGCGACGCTGGATCTCTGAGCCCAACACCATGAGCCTGAATTACCTGATCTTCGACGCCAGCGACGATGGCGAGGGCACCGGCACCTGGGAGGCCATGGCCAGCGTGCACGCGGCCGACCTGCCCGCCGTGCTGGCCGAGGCGCAGGCCGTGCTGGCGGCGGCCGAGCGCCGCGCGCCCGGCCCGCGCGGGCCGCTGGATGAGGATGGCGTGTGGGACGCCGCGCTGGACCAGCACGCCGACGGCGAGCGCACCGCGGTGACGCTGACGATCACCGGGCCGTGGGCATGGGGCGAAGCGCTGATCGAGCGCCTGGGCGCCTGAACACGGCGCCCGGTTGCCCGGCCGGGTTCACTGCACGCGCTGCACGTCCAGCGACGAGACCGCGCCCGCGCGGTTGCCCCAGCTCTGGCGCACGAAGCTGGCCACGGCCGCGATCTCGGCCGGGCTGAGCAGGGTGCGGAACGGCGGCATGCCGTAGGGCTGCGGGTGGCCGGCGGTGGCCGGCGCGAAGCCGCCGCTGACGATGGCCTGCACCGCGTTGATGGGCGAGGCCATCACCACCGCGCGGTTGCCCGCCAGTGGCGGGTAGGCGCCGGTCGCGCCCTGGCCCTGGACGCCGTGACAGCTGGCGCAGTGCTGCTTGTAGATCCGCTGGCCCAGGTCCAGCTGCGCGGGCGCGGCGGGCTCGACCTCGGGCACCGGCTCGGCCTGCACCGGCAGGTCTTTGAGGTACACGGCCATGGCTTGCAGGTCGTCGGCCCGCAGGTGCTGGGTGCTGTCGAACACGACCTCGGCCATCGGGCCCATGACGGTGGCGTGGCCCGGACCGTCGGCCACCGTGCCGTCGCGCAGCAGGGCGACGATGCGCTCGGTCGACCAGTCTTGCAGGCCGCCCTGGGCCGGGTCGCGCAGCGAGGGGGCGAACCAGCGGCCGTCGGGCATCTCGGCCGCGCCGAAGGCCTGGCGCAGGCCGCCCATGGGGTCGCGGCTGCCGTGGCAGGCGGCGCAGTGGGCCAGGCCGTTGACCAGGTAGGCGCCGCGGTTCCACTCGGCCGAGCGCGCGGCGTCGGGCGCAAAGCGCTGCGGCTGGAATTGCAGCAGCTGCCACAGGGCCAGCGCGGCCTGCGTGTTGTACGGGAAGCGCAGCTCGTGCGCCGGCTGGCTCTGCTGCACTGGGGTCAGCTGGCGCAGGTGGGCGTAGAGCGCGTCCACGTCGGCGTCGCTCAGCAGGGTGGTGTGGGTGTAGGGGAAGGCGGGCACCAGCAAACGGCCGTCGCGCGAGCGGCCTTCGTGCAGGGCGCGGCGGAAGGCTTGCGGCGACCACAGGCCCAGGCCGGTCTGCGCATCGGGTGTGAGGTTGCCGGCCACGACGCGGCCAAAGGGCGTGTCGATGAAGCGCCCGCCGGCGTAGGGCTGGCCACCGCGCGCGGTGTGGCAGGCCATGCAGTTGCCGGCGCGTGCCAGGTAGGCGCCGCGTTCAAGCTGCTCGGCCGACGCCGCGGGCACGGTGGACACGGGCGGCAGGGCATCGGCCCGCAGCTGCCAGGCGATGGCCGCCGCCAGCACGGCGCAGCCGAGCACGAAGACGCCGAGCGCGGCGCGCACAGGGGTAGTGCGCTTCATGGCCGGCTCCCGGCGCTGCCGCAGCGCAGCGGCTGGGCCTCGGTGGTGGCGGGCGCGGGGTGCGGATCGGCCGGCAGCGGCTGCGCGGACAACCAGGCGGCCACGGCGGCGATGTCGGGTGCGGCCAGACGCTGGGCGATCTGGGCCATGCAGTCGGGCGCGTGGGCTTGGCGCAGGCCGGTCTGCCAGGCGCCG
>NZ_JBPCSJ010000009.1:0-9759 GCF_051007235.1 Hydrogenophaga sp.
CAGGAAAGCGGCTTCCTGGCCGGCGAGATCGTGCCGGTGATCACCGAAAAATTCGAGCTGGACGGCTACAAGGCTCGCGGCATCAAGCTGCAGGGCAAAACCACCGAGGTGGCGACCGACACCCACCCGCGCCTGTCGCCGCCCGAGGTGCTGGCCAAGCTCAAGGCCGTGTACGACGGCGGTGTGCAGACCGGTGGCAACAGCTCGGCGCTGGTCGATGCGGCCGCGGCCTGTGTGGTCGCCTCTGGCGCCTACGCCAAGGCGCAGGGCAAGCGCCCGCTGGCCCGCGTGGTGGCCGCTGCCGCTGTGGGCGTGCCGCCCGAGATCATGGGCATCGGCCCGGCGCCCGCCATCCGCCTGCTGCTGGAGCGCACCGGTCTGAAGCTGGACGACATCGCCCGCTTCGAAATCAACGAAGCCCAGGGCGCACAGACGCTGGCCGTGGGCCGCGAACTGGGCCTGGACCTGTCCAGGCTGAACGTCAACGGTGGCGCCATCGCCCTGGGTCACCCGCTGGCCGCCACCGGCGTGCGCCTGACGCTGACGCTGGCGCGCGAACTGCAGCGCAGCGGCCAGCGCTACGGCATCTCCAGCGCCTGCGTGGGCGGTGGACAGGGCATTGCGCTGCTCATCGAAAACACCTCGATCTGACCCCACACAAGGACACACACATGAACATCCAAGGACACGCCGCCCTCGTCACCGGTGGAGGCTCCGGCCTCGGCGAAGCCACAGCCCGCGAACTGGCCCGCCTGGGCGCCAAGGTCGCGGTGCTCGACCTCAACATCGAAAACGCACAACGCGTCGCCCAGGACATCGGCGGCGTGGCGGTGCAGTGCAACGTGTCCGATCCGGACAGCATGCAAGCCGCCGTCGAGGCCGCCGCCGCGGCCCACGGACCGGCGCGCATCCTGATGCAGATCGCCGGCATCGGCAGCGCCAAGCGCGTGGTCGGCAAGGACGGCAACGCCGCCCCACTGGCCGACTTTGCCCGCGTGATCAACGTCAACCTGATCGGCACCTACAACGCGGCGCGTCTGTTCGCCGCCGCCTGCGCCAAGCTCGACCCAATGGAAGACGGCGAGCGCGGCGTGATGGTGTTCACCGCCAGCGTGGCCGCCTTCGACGGCCAGGTCGGCCAGCAGGCCTACAGCGCGTCCAAGGCCGGCGTGGCCGGCATGACGCTGCCGATGGCACGCGACCTGGCGCAGCACGGCATCCGCGTCTGCTCCATCGCCCCCGGCCTGTTCGCCACGCCGCTGATGAAGGAACTGCCCGAGCCGGTGCAGGAATCGCTGGCCAAGAGCATCCCGTTCCCGAACCGCCTGGGCAAGCCCGAAGAATTCGCCGAACTGGCGGCCCATATCGTGAGCAACGGCCACCTCAACGGCGAGGTGATCCGCCTGGACGGCGCCCTGCGCATGGCCCCGAGGTGAGTACCCCCTGCGCCGCCTGCGGCGTCTCCCCCCAGGGGGCGGCGCTGGCGACCCGGCCAAGCCGGTTCCACGGCGCCCTGGCTCAGACCCTTCGTTCGAATCTTTGTTGTTATGTCAAAAACTGTTGTGTATGAGGTGGAAGTGATGTTCGGCGATTGCGATCCCGCCGGCATCGTCTTCTTTCCCAATTTCTCGAAGTGGATGGACGCGTCGTCGCTGAACTTCTTCGTGCAGTGCGGCGTGCCGCCCTGGCGCGAGCTGGTCAAGACCACCGGGATCATCCGCACGCCGCTGCTGGAGATCCACACCAAGATCATGAATCCCGCCACCTACGGCGAACGCCTGCAGATCCACACCAGCGTCACCGAATGGCGCGAGAAGGTGCTGATCCACAAACACATCGTCAAGCGCGGCGACACGGTGCTGTGCGAAGGCGAGGAGACCCGTGCCTTCTGCATGCGCGACCCGCAGAACCCGGACCGCATCAAGGCGATCCCGATCCCGGCCGACATCGTGGCCAAGTGTTCCTGAGCCCATCCCCTTTTCCCGTTCCCTGTTCCTGTTCCACCCCTAGGAGACATCCCATGAAAGCCATCAAGACCCTGGTCGCCGCCGCCGTGACCCTGCTCTCCGCCGGCGCCGCACAAGCCGACATCAACATCGGCGTCAGCCTCGCCCTGACCGGCCCCGGCTCCGGCCTGGGCATCCCGATGCAGAACCAGTTCAAGCTGTTCCCCAAGACCATCGCCGGCGAGAAGGTCAACCTGATCGTGCTGGACGACGCGACCGACCCGGGCAAGGGCGCCGCCAACGCACGCCGCTTCGTCACCGAAGACAAGGTCGACATGATCATCGGCTCCTGCATCACCGCCGTCGCCGCCGCCATGACCGACATCGCCAGCGAAGCCGGCACGGTGCAGCTGGCCGGTTCGCCGGTGGGCGTGCCCGCCGGCAAGGACAAGTGGCTGTTCCGCCTGCCCCAGTCCAACACCGTCATGGGCCACGCCGTGGTGGAGGACATGAAGGAAAAGGGCATCAAGACCATCGGCTTCCTGGGCTACACCGACGCCTACGGCGAACAGTGGCTCAAGGAAATCACGCCCCAGCTGGACAAGGCCGGCATCAAGATCGTCGCCACCGAGCGCTTCGCCCGCACCGACACCAGCGTGACGCCGCAGGCCCTGAAGATCACCTCCGCCAACCCCGACGCGGTGCTGATCGTGGCCTCGGGCTCCGGCGCCGCGATGCCCCAGATGGCCATCGTCGACCGCGGCTTCAAGGGCAAGATCTACCAGACGCACGCCGCGGCCACACAAGACCTGATGCGCGTCGGTGGCAAGGCCGTTGAAGGCACGCTGGTGGTCTCCGGCCCGGCCGTGATCGCTGAACAGCTGCCCGACAAGCACCCGTCCAAGCCGGTCGCGATCGACTTCGTGCAGAAGTACGAGAAGGCCTACGGCCCGAACTCGCGCAACCAGTTCGCCGGCCACGCCTACGACGCCCAGATCGTGCTGGAAAAGGTCGTGCCGGTGGCGCTGAAGAAGGCCAAGCCCGGCACGCCCGAGTTCCGTGCCGCCCTGCGCGATGCCATGGAAACCATGGGCCGCACCGTGTTCTCGCACGGCGTGATGAACTGGACGGCCGCCGACCATTGGGGCTACACGCTGGAAACCGGCGTGATGCTGAAGGTCGTGGACGGCAAGTTCAAGGCTGACTGACACCCCCCGCGTCGCCTTCGGCGCCTCCCCCCTCTCTCGCCTTCGGCGGGAAGGGGGCGACACCTGAGGCCCGGCGAAGCCGGTTCCTCGGTGTCTCTGGCTGGAACAGCCCTTCTCTCTCTCGTTGAAGGTTTTGTATGGACTTTTCAATTGCCAGCATCCTTGCGCTGGACGGCCTGACCAACGGTGCCGTCTACGCCTTGCTGGGCCTGGCCACGGTGCTGGTGTTCACCGTCACCCGGGTCATCTTCATTCCGCAAGGCGAGTTCGTCGCCTATGGCGCGCTCACCCTGGCCATGCTGCAGACCGGCAAGACGCCGGGCACCGTGTGGCTGCTGCTGATCCTCGCGGTGGTGGCGGCGCTGATGGAGCTGGTCGAACGCTGGCGCCACCATGGGCAGGTGCTGCGCGCGCTGCGCTCGGCCGCCAAGACGCTGGTGCTGCCGGTGGTGGTGGCGCTGGTGAGCATCTGGGCCGCGCCGCAACAGTTCCCGATGTGGGCGCAGGCCGCGCTGAGCCTGGCCATCGTCACCGCCTTCGGTCCGCTGGTCTACCGCGTGGCCTACCAGTCGCTGGAAAGCGCGACGCCGCTGGTGCTGCTGATCGTCTCCGTCGGCGTGCACTTCGCCATGACCGGCCTGGGCCTGCTGTTCTTCGGCGCCGAAGGCTTCCGCAACCCGCCGTTCTGGGACTACCGGCTGGAACTCGGCCCGGTCGCCCTGTCCGGCCAGACCATCGTCATCGGGCTGTGCTCGCTGGCGCTGATCGTGATGCTCTACCTGTATTTCGAACGCTCGATGCGCGGCAAGGCGCTGCGGGCCACCGCGGTCAACCGCACCGGCGCGCGCCTGATGGGCATCTCCACCCACGCCTCGGGTCAGCTGACCTTCACCATGGCCGCCTTCATCGGTGCGCTCTCGGGCCTGCTGATCGGCCCGACCACCACCGTGTTCTACGACTCGGGCTTCCTGATCGGCCTCAAGGGCTTTGTGGCGGCCGTGGTCGCCGGCCTGTCGAGCTACCCCGGTGCCTTGCTGGGCGCGCTGTTCGTCGGTCTGGGGGAGTCGTTCGGCTCGTTCTGGGCCAGCGCCTTCAAGGAGGTCATCGTGTTCACGCTGATCCTGCCTGTTCTTCTGTTTCGCTCGCTGGGCAGCAGCCACTCCGACGAGGAATGAAACCATGCACCCCCTGCGCCGCTTCGCGTCTTCCCCCTCTCCTGCGGGAGGGGGACGCTCCCTGTGCCCCGGCAAAGCCGGTTGCACGGGAGCACTGGTTGAACCTCCATCGCTTGACAGCTTTCGGCCACCGATCTGCTTCGTGAACCATTGACATGAACATCCGCAAAACCGGCCTGCTGGCCCTCATCGCTGCCGTGCCGCTGATCGCGGTGCTGCCGCTGCCCGATTTCTGGATCACCCAGCTCAACTACATCGGCCTGTACGCCATCACCTGCCTGGGGCTGGTGCTGCTGACCGGCGTCGGCGGCCTGACCTCGTTCGGCCAGGCGGCCTTCGTGGGCATCGGCGCCTACACCACCGCCTGGCTGACGCTGAACATGGACGTCTCGCCCTGGATCACGCTGTTCATCGGCATGGGCCTGACGGCCGCCAGCGCGCTGGTGGTCGGCGTGATCACGCTGCGCATGTCGGGGCACTACCTGCCGCTGGCCACCATCGCCTGGGGCCTGTCGCTGTACTACCTGATGGGCAACCTCGACGCGCTGGGCAAGTACGACGGCATGCTGGGCCTCAAGAGCCTGTCTGTCGGCAGCTTCGACATCGGCCAGGGCCGCGCCTTCTTCGTGCTCACCTGGGGCCTGCTCATTGCCGCGGCCATCGGCCTGCTGCACCTGCTCGATTCGCGCGCCGGCCGCGCCATCCGCGCGCTCAAGGGCGGTTCGCAGATGGCCGAGGCCATGGGCATCAGCACCTTCCGTTACAAGGTCACGATCTTCGTGCTGGCGGCCGTGCTGGCCTCGGTCGCGGGATGGCTGCTGGCGCACTTCCAGCGCACGGTCAACCCCTCGGCCTTCGGCCTGAAGATGGGCATCGAGTACCTGTTCATGACGGTGATCGGCGGCGTCGGCCACGTCTGGGGCGCCCTGGTCGGCGCGGGTCTCATCAAGATCATGGACGACCAGCTCCAGGTGCTGTTGCCCAAGCTGATCGGCACCAGCGGCAGCTACGAGGTGATCGTGTTCGGCGTGCTGATGGTGCTGGTGCTCAAGTACCTGCCCGACGGCCTGTGGTCGGTGGTGGGCAAGAAGCTGCCCGCCCCCCGGCGCAAGCTGGACTGGGCCGACGCGCCCGCCCTGCCCGCCCGCGACAAACCGGCCCATGGCGATCTGGTGCTGGACGTGGACAAGATCCGCAAGCAGTTCGGCGGCCTGACCGCGGTGAACGACATCGGCTTCCAGATCAAGGCGGGCCAGATCGTCGGCCTGATCGGCCCCAACGGCGCCGGCAAGTCCACCACCTTCAACCTGGTGACCGGCGTGCTGTCGCTCACCAGTGGCTCGGTCAAGTTCCGCGGCGAGACCATCAGCGGCCTGTCCTCGCGGGAGATTTCGCGCAAAGGCATGGCGCGCACCTTCCAGCACGTCAAGATGATCCCCGACATGACGGTGCTGGAAAACGTCGCCCTGGGTGCCCACACCCGCGGCCACAAGGGCGTGCTCTCGGCCATGCTGCGCAGCAACCGGGCCGAAGAACAGCGCCTGTTCAAGGAAGCGCAGCGCCAGCTCGAACGCATCGGCATGGGCGAGTACCTGCACGAGCAGGCCGGCAACCTGGCCATGGGGCCGCAGCGGCTGATGGAGATCGCGCGTGCCCTGTGCGCCGACCCGGCCCTGCTGCTGCTGGACGAGCCCGCCGCCGGCCTGCGCCACAAGGAAAAGCAGGGCCTGGCCGACGTGCTGCGCCAGCTCAAGTCCGAGGGCATGAGCATCCTGCTGGTGGAGCACGACATGGATCTGGTGATGCAGATCTGCGACCACCTGGTGGTGATGGAGTTCGGCACCCTGCTCACCCAGGGCACACCCGAGCATGTGCAGCAAGACCCCCTGGTGCGCGCTGCGTACCTCGGCAGCGAACACTAGATGGCACCCCCCTGCACCGCCTTCGGCATCACCCCCCAGGGGGCGGCGCTGGCCATCCGGCACAGCCGGCCCGGCGGTGCCCTTGGCCCGGTCCTTTCATGCGTCGCAACGAGCGACCTCGATGGAGTTTTGAGATGAGCACACCCCTCCTGCAAATCAGCGACCTGCGCGCCGGCTACGGCCGCGCCGAGGTGCTGCACGGCCTGAGCCTGCACGCCGACAAGGGCAGCGTCATCACCGTCATCGGCCCCAACGGCGCCGGCAAGTCGACGCTGCTCAACACGTTGATGGGCATCCTGCCGGGCAAAGGCAGCATCCATTTCAACGGGCAGGACATCACCTCGCTCACGCTCGAAGAACGCGTGATGCAGGGCATGGCCCTGGTGCCCGAGAAGCGCGAGCTGTTCGGCAGCATGTCGGTCGAAGACAACCTGCTGCTGGGCGGTTACCGCCAGATGCGCCTGGGCAACGCGCAGTGGCGCGACCGCCTGGCCGACGTGTTCGAGACCTTCCCCCGACTCAAGGAACGCCGCCAGCAGCTGGCCGGCACGCTCTCGGGCGGCGAACGCCAGATGCTGGCCGTGGGCCGTGCTTTGATGGGGCGCCCCACCCTGCTGATGCTCGACGAGCCCAGCCTGGGCCTGGCGCCGCTGATCGTGCGCGAGATCTTCTCGATCATCGAATCGCTGCGAAAAACCGGCGTGACCATCGTGCTGGTGGAGCAGAACGCCCGCGCGGCCCTGCAGGTGGCCGACCACGGCTACGTGCTGGAAATGGGCGAGATCAGCGCGCAGGGCGTGGCCAGAGAACTGGCCACCGACCCGCGGGTGATCGAAACCTACCTCGGCACGGCCAAGCAGGCCGCCTGATCGGGCGGCGCCGACGAAGACCAGGCCGCACCCTTCACCCGCTCACGTTGACCCACCCCCGACCAGAACCATGAACGCCTACCAGCCCCAGCCCGCCGAACAACGCTTCATCCTGCAGAACGTGCTGCAGGCGCCGCAGCAGCTCGCTGCCCTGCCCGCCTACGCCGACTTCGATGGCGATCTGCTGGTGCAGGTGACCGACGAGGCCGGCAAGTTCGTGGGTGAGGTGATCGCGCCGATGAACCGCGAAGGCGACGAGGTGGGCGCGCAGTGGAAAGACGGCGCCGTCACCATGCCCCCCGGCTTCCGAGACGCCTACCAGGCCTTCTGGCAGGCCGGCTGGCCCTCGCTGGCCTGCGCCACCGAGGACGGCGGCCAGGGCCTGCCGGCCGCGCTGGAGGCCATGCTGTACGAGAACCTGAGCGCCGCCAACCACGGCTGGACCATGGCGCCCGGTCTGCTGCACGGCGCGTACGAGTGCATCAAGCACCACGCCTCGCCCGAGCTGAAAGCGCGCTACCTGGAGAAGGTGGCCACCGGCGAATGGCTGGCCACCATGTGCCTGACCGAGCCGCACGCGGGCTCGGACCTGGGCCTGTGCCGCACCAAGGCCGTGCCACTGGCCGACGGCTGCTACGCCCTGAGCGGCACCAAGATCTTCATCTCCGGCGGCGAACACGACCTGACCGACAACATCGTGCACCTCGTGCTCGCGCGCCTGCCCGACAGCCCGCCCGGCCCCAAAGGCCTGTCGCTGTTCCTGGTGCCCAAGTTCTACGAAGACGGCACGCGCAGCGCCGTGGTCTGCGAACGCATCGAGGAAAAGATGGGCCTGCACGGCAGCCCCACCTGCGTGATGCGCTTCGACGAGGCCGCGGCCTGGATCGTGGGCGAACCGGGCAAGGGCTTGAACGCCATGTTCGTGATGATGAACGCCGCCCGCCTGCACGTGGGTTTGCAGGGCGTGGGCCTGCTGGACGCGGCCTGGCAAAAGGCCGACGCCTATTCGAAAGAGCGGCGCCAGATGCGCGCGCCCGGCGGCTCGGCCAAAGCAGGTGAAGCCGACCTGATCGAGCAGCACCCGGCCATGCGCCGCATCCTCGACGCGCAACGCGCCTGGGTGGACGCCGGCCGTGTGGTCGCCTACCGCACCGCGCTGGAACTCGACATCCTCAAACACCACGGCGACGCGGCGCGCCGCGACCTGGCCAGCCGCTGGTGCTCGCTGGTCACGCCGGTGCTCAAGTCCGCCTGGACCGACCAGGCCTTCCACGGCGCCAGCGCCTGCCTGCAGGTCTTCGGCGGCCACGGCTTCGTGCGCGAATGGGGTATCGAACAGATCGTGCGCGACGCGCGCGTGGCCATGATCTACGAAGGCACCAACGAGATCCAGGCCATTGACCTGCTGCTGCGCAAGACCCTGCCGGACGGTGGCGCCGCACTGCTGACGCTGCTGGCCGAGCTCGGTGCCGAACTGGGCGACGATCCGCAGTCGGTGCGCGTCCAGGCCGAACTGGAGCGCTTCGCGGGTTTCATGCGTGGGCAGTTGCTGCCGCGCGCCACGTCGAAAGACGCACCCGCCGACCTGCCCCACTGGCTGGCAGACGACTTCCTGCGCGCCGTGGCCATGCTGCTCATGGCCTGGGCCTGGGCGCGCATCGGCGCCGCGCCGGGGGCCGACGCCGCCCGCTGGCAGACCGCGCAGACCGGCTTCTGGCGCTGGGTCTGGCCCGAATTCGGCATGCGCCTGAGCATGATGGAAGACAGCCTGGCGCGGGCCTGACGCCAGCGCACCGAGCACCCTGAGCCCGCAGCGCAACCGTTATCCTTGGCCTCCATGCCTGAAACGACCGTCGCCAACACCCTGCGCCGCCCGCGCGCACCGCGCAAGACCGCGGTGGCCGCGGCCGCACCACCGGACGCTGCACCCGAGACCGACAGCGGCATCGACGCCAGCTACCTGGAAACCCTGCTGGGCTACAACGCCCGGCGCGCGGCGCTGGCCGTCATCGGCGTGTTCCTGCAGCGCATGGCGCCGTTCGGCCTGCGGCCGGTGGACTTTTCGGTGCTCACGCTCATCGCGCACAACCCGGGCATCACCTCGCGCCAGCTGTGTGCGGCGCTGGACATCCTGCCGCCCAACCTGGTGGGCATGATCAAGAGCCTGGACAAGCGTGGCCTGATCGAGCGCCGGCCGCACCCCACCGACCGCCGCGCGCAGGGCCTGCACCTCTCGCCCGCCGGCAAGAAGCTGCAGAAAAGCGCCCAGGCCACCGCCACCCGGCTGGAAAGCGACGTGGCCAGCCGCCTGAGCGCCGACGAGCTCGACACCCTCAAGTCGCTGCTGCGCAAGGTGTACACGCGCTGAAGCACCCCGCCCAGCGGCGGGGCGTGGGGGCACCAGCGATCCGGCGCCGGGCCGCCCCAAGCCGGATCAGCCCCCAGACCCGGTAACGCCCGGGGCCCTCCCCGGTCCTGGGGCAGCGACCCGCGCAGCGGTGGAGCGTGGGGGCGCAGGACGGGCCAGCCGCCGGGCCGCCCCAAGGCAGGCCCAGCCCCCATGGGGGGCAGCGACCCGCGCAGCGGCGGAGCGTGGGGGCACAGCGATCCGGCGCAGGGCCGCCCCAAGCCGGATCAGC
>NZ_JBPCSJ010000010.1:0-4645 GCF_051007235.1 Hydrogenophaga sp.
ACCGCATGAAACTGCTGATCCTCGACCGCGACGGCACGCTCAACCGCAGCCGCGACGACTACGTGGCCTCGGCCGACGAGTGGGAGCCGCTGCCCGGCGCGCTCGAAGCGATCGCGCGGCTCAACCACGGTGGCTGGCGCGTGGTGCTGGCCACCAACCAGAGCGGCCTGGGCCGTGGCATGTTCGACATGGCCTCGCTCAACGCCATCCACACCAAGATGCACCGCGCCCTGGCGGCGGTGGGTGGCCGGGTCGAGGCGGTGTTCTTCTGCCCGCACGCGCCCGAAGACGCCTGCACCTGCCGCAAGCCGGCGCCCGGCCTGTTCGAGCAGATCGGTGAACGCTTTGGCCTGCCGCTGGCCGACGTGCCCGCCGCCGGCAACGCGCTGCGCCACGTGCAGGCCGCCGCAGCGGCTGGTTGCCCCACGCACCTGCTGATGACCGGCAAGTCCGAACACCTGCGCGGGCAGGTGGACACGCTGGTGCCGCGGGCGCCGCCGTCCACCGCGCTGCTGGGCCTGCCGCCCGGCACCTGCGTGCACGCCGACCTGGCCGCCTTTGCCGACTGGCTGCTGGCACAGGACCCCACCGCCGACGCCCGCGCCTCGGGCCTGGCGCCGCTCTGAAGCGCCGCCACCGCAACCCCTTTTCCTGCACCCCATGAACCTCATCCGCTCCCTTCTTCACCTGCTGTTCATGGCCGTCACGGTGATCCCGTGGGCGCTGGCCGTGCTGGTGGCTGCGCCCTTCCTCAACAGCACGCAGATCTACTGGATGTGCGCGCGCTGGCTCAAGCTGGCGGTGGACGGCGGCACGCTCATCCTGGGCATCCGCAACCAGGTCATCGGCTACGAAAACCTGCCCGTGGGCAGCACCGCGCCGGCCGTGCTGCTGGTCAAGCACCAGTCCACCTGGGAAACCTTCAGCATGCCCGCGCTGATGCCGCACCCGCTGGCCTATGTGTTCAAGAAGGAGCTGCTGTACGTGCCCTTCTTTGGCTGGGCCATGAGCCGCATGGACATGATCCACATCGACCGCAGCAAGCGCGCCCAGGCCTTCAACAAGGTGGTGGAGCAGGGCCAGCGCCTGCTGGACCAGGGCACCTGGGTCATCATGTTCCCCGAGGGCACGCGCATCGAACGCGGGCAAAAGGGCCAGTACAAGAGCGGCGGCACGCGCCTGGCCATCGCGACCGGCGCGCCGGTGATCCCGATCGCCGTCACGTCCGCCAAGTGCTGGCCGCGCAAGGCGCTCATCAAGCGCCCGGGCACGGTGGAGTTCTCGATCGGCAAGCCCATCCCCAGCGTGGGCCGTGAGCCCGACGAGCTGATGCGCGAGGTGGAAAACTGGATCGAGACCGAAATGCGGCGTCTCGACCCCTCCGCTTACCCGACCACGCCCGCCCAGCCCTGAAGCAGTCCATGCAGCGCTTCGTGCAACTGGCGCTCGACTTCCTGACCGGCCCCGAGCCAGTGGTGCCGGCCCAACGGGCTGTGGCCCCGCGCGCCGCCGCACCACGCCCACAGGCCGACGCCGCGCCGGCGGAGCCGCTGAGCGCGGTGTTCCAGCCCGGCACCTGGCACCATCCGCGCGCCAACCGCCTGCTCAAGCTGGGCCATTGCGAGGTGGCTTACGAATTCAAGCGCGGCAAGCGCCGCACCATCGGCCTGAGCGTCAACCCCGACGGGCTCACCGTCAGCGCGCCGCGCTGGACGCCGCTGGGCGAGGTGGAAGCGCTGCTGCACGACACGGCCGACTGGGTGCTGGAGAAACTGCGCCACGCCCGCGAGCGCGCCCAGGCGCTGGACCGCGCGCGCACCGTGTGGGCCGACGGCGCGGAGTTCGGTTACCTGGGCCAGACCGTGCGCCTGGTGCTGGACCCGGCGCACCGCTTCGCCCAGGCCGGCGCCGAGCTGTCGGCCCCGGGCGGCGACGGCGTGGCCCTGCTGCGCCTGGCCCTGACCGCGCAGGCCACCGAGGCGCAGATCCGCGACGTGGCCCAGGCCTGGCTGATGCGGCAGGCCAAGCGCGTGTTCGCCGAGCGGCTGGCCCACTTCGCGCCGGCGCTGGGCGTGCAGTACAAGACCCTGCGCCTGTCCAGCGCCGGCACGCGCTGGGGCAGCGCCAGCGCCGACGGCACCATCCGCCTGAACTGGCGCCTGATCCACCTGAGCCTGGACATGGTGGACTACGTGGTGGTGCACGAACTCAGCCACCTGCGGCACATGGACCACAGCCCGCAGTTCTGGGACGTGGTCGCCAGCGTCATGCCCGACCACGCGCAGCGCCGCCAGGCGCTCAAGCGGGCGGCGGTGCCGCTGGGCGAATAGGCCGGCTCAGGCGGCGGCCCCCGGACGGCTGCGGAACAGCGCGGCCACCACGTCGGACTGGGTGATCATGCCGACCACCCGTTGCGCGCCATCGACCACCGGCATGTGGTGCAGCCCGCCGTCCGAAAACAGCCCCACGAGTTCGCCGATGGGCTGCTCCGGCCGGGCCGAGCGCACCCGGCGGGTCATGATGTCCTGCACCCGGCGGGCGGTGCTCATGACCGGCTGACGGCGCGGGTCGGGCGCGCTGTGGCCGATGAAAAAGTCGTGCAGCGAGACGATGCCGCGCAGCGTGCCGTCCGCCTCGACCACCGGCAGCGCCTTGATCTTGTGGTGCGCCAGCCGGGCCCAGGCCTCGTCCACCGAGTCGCGCGGGCCGATGTGCACCACGTCGCGGGACATGATGTCGGCGCACTGGACCTCGCCCCACTGGCGCTCGCTGGCCAGCCGCTGGGCCCGCACCAGGATGTCCTCCAGGTCCTCCGGCCGGATGTCCAGCAGCTCGCCCTGGCTGGCCAGCGCGCGGGTCAGGTCGTCGTGCGTGAAGCCCAGCCGCCGGCTGGGCAGCGGGTCGCGGGTGTGGTGCGAGGGAACGGGTGCAGGGTGGGCGTGGCGCCGGTGCGTCAGGTGGTTGAACAGCAGGGCCGTCAGCATCAGCAGGACCGAGTTGAGCGCCACCGGTGAGAGCGCGAACTGGTAGCCCAGGTGCGTCACCGCCTGCCCGCCCAGCACCGCCGTCACCGCCACGGCCCCGCCCGGCGGGTGCAGGCAGCGCAGGGCGAACATGACCGCGATGGCCAGGGCCCCCGCCGCGCTGGCGGCCAGCCCGGTGTGGCCGAGCAGCAGGGCGCAGCTCACGCCCACCAGGGCCGACACGGTGTTGCCGCCCAGGATGGACCAGGGCTGCGCCAGCGGGCTGGCGGGCACCGCGAACAGCAGCACGGCCGAGGCGCCCATGGGGGCGAGAAACCAGGGATCGGTCGTGCCCAGCGTGTGCAGGCTGAGCCATTCGGTGGCGCACAGACCCAGGCCCGCCCCCACGCAGCCCAGCAGCATTTCGCGTCGGCCGACGTTCAGCGGCGCGGGGATCAGGGTGCGCAGCCAGGTCAGGAATGGATGCACGGGGCGGTTCTCACGGCGAAGGGGTCGCCATTGTAGGAACCGTGGCCCGGTGCGGCGGGCATGTCCCGTTCAGGTGTGGGGGCGGAAGAGGTGCACGCCGTCGGCCCCGGTGTGGCGCTGCAGCCGCCCCTGGAACCACAGCCGGTGCAGGTGCGCCACCGCCTCACCCATGGCAAAGGTGGTCTGGTGCAGGTCCAGCGCGCGGGTGAACAGCACGGGCAGGATGTCGAAGGCGCTGCAGGGCGCTTGCGCGCAGGCGTCGAGCACCTCCGCCAGGCGGTCGGTGTGGTGCGCCTCCAGTTGGTCGATGCGTTCGTGCAGGCCGGTGAAGGGCTTGCCGTGCGAGGGCAGCACCAGCGTGTCGGGTGGCAGCGGCCGGTAGCGCTGCAGCGAGTCAAGAAACAGGGCCAGCGGGTCGCTTTCGGGCTCCATGTCGTACACGCTCACGTTGGTGCTGATGCGCGGCAGCACCATGTCGCCGCTGATCAGCACCTGCAGCGCGTCGTTGTACAGCGCCATGTGTTCGGGCGCGTGGCCGTAGCCGGCGATGCAGCGCCAGCCGCGCCCGCCGATGGTGACGGTCTGGCCGTCGAGCAGGCGAACAAAGCTGCGCGGCACGCCCGGCACCATGCTGGGGTAGTAGCTGGCGCGGCCGCGGATCTTCTCCAGCGACTCGGGATCGCTCATGCCGTGGGTGGCGAAGAAGTCGGCCGCGCTCGCGCCACCAAAACCGGTGGTGCTTTGCGAACCGATGCGGGCCGAGTTGTAGTCGGTCGCACTCACCCACAGCCGGCAGTTCCACCGCTCGCACAGCCACTGCGCCAGGCCGATGTGGTCCGGGTGCATGTGGGTGACGATCACGCGCAGCACGGGCAGACCGTCCAGCTCGTGGGCGAAGATCTGCTCCCACTGTGCCTTGGCCTCGTCGCGGTGGATGCAGCAGTCCACCACCGTCCAGCCGTCCACGCCGTCCAGCGTGTCGCGCATCAGCCAGAGGTTGATGTGGTCCAGCGCAAAGGGCAGGCCCATGCGGATCCACTTCACGCCCGGCGCAACCACCCGCGTGCGGCCGGGCTCGGGCAGGGCGTCGCCCAGCGGGTAGTGCAGGCGGGCTTCGAGCTGGTCCTTGGTGGGTGCGGTCATGCGGGGCTGGCCTTCCGGGGTGGTTCCGTTAAACTGACGTGACGTTGACG
>NZ_JBPCSJ010000011.1:0-7714 GCF_051007235.1 Hydrogenophaga sp.
AGGCGCTGATGCAGGGCCTGAACGACATGCCACCGGCCGACGCCGCGGTGCGGGCCGACATCGAGGCCAAGGCCGCCCAGCTCGGCTGGCCAGCGATGCACGCGGCGCTGGCACAGAGCGACCCGGCCACCGCGGCCCGCCTCTCACCCAACGACGCGCAGCGCATCCAGCGCGCGCTCGAAGTGTTCGCGGTGTCCGGGCAGCCGCTGTCCCGCTTCCAGACCGGGCGCGGCGACGACCACGCCAACCCCATCGCGCACGGCGCGCTGCTGAGCCTCGAACCGGCCGACCGCGCCTGGCTGCACGGACGCATCGCCCAGCGCTTCGACGCCATGCTGGCGGCCGGCTTCATCGACGAGGTGCGGGCGCTGCGCGCACGCAACGACCTACACCCCGACCTGCCGTCCATGCGCTGCGTGGGCTACCGCCAGGCCTGGGAAGCGTTGGACGCCGCCGGCGACGCGCCGCTGACCGACGCCCAGCGGAACGAACTGCGCGACCGCGGCGTCTTTGCCACGCGCCAGCTGGCCAAACGCCAGATCACCTGGCTGCGCTCCATGCCCGAGCGCGTGGTCGTGCCCTGCGATGCGCCCGATGCGCTGGCGCAGGTGCTGCGTTGGGCTGAGGGCCATCTCGGAGCACCGGCATGACCCACGACACCGGCCTAGTGATCACCGGCCTGGCCAAGCGCTACGGCGACGCCGCCGTGTTCCAGGCGGTAGACCTGAACGTCGCCCCTGGTGAATTCGTCGCCATCGTCGGCGAGTCGGGCGTCGGCAAGTCCAGCCTGCTCAACTGCATGGCCGCTCTCGACACCTGGAGCGAAGGCCGCATCACCCACGACGGCGTGGACCTGGGCCAATTGACCGAAGCACAGGCTGCGCACTGGCGGCGCGAACACCTGGGCTTTGTTTTCCAGGCTTTTCACGTGCTGCCGCACCTGGACGTGGCGCAGAACGTGGCCCTGCCGCTGCTCCTGCTCAACAGACCGGACCCAGCCCGCGTGGCGCAGATGCTGGATGCCGTGGGCCTGCAAGGCCTCGGTGAACGCCTGCCCTCGCAACTCTCGGGCGGGCAGCTGCAGCGCGTGGCCATTGCGCGCGCCCTGGTGCACAAACCCCGCCTGATCCTGGCCGACGAACCCACCGGCAACCTGGACCCGCGCACCGCCGCGCAGGTGATGGACGTGCTGGTCGCGCAGGCGCGCCAACACGGCAGTTCGATGGTGCTGGTCACGCACTCCGAAGCGGCTGCGGCGCGGGCGGATCGGGTACTGCATTTGACGGCGCAGGGGTTGCAAGAGCCACCTCAACAGGCCGTCTCTGCCCCCAATCCCTGATCTGCACGAAGCGTGCGCCTCCGGGAACCGGCCGAGCCGTCGTGTGGCCGCCTGGCGGGGTAGGCCTCGCGACTGCGGCGACCCGTACCCGACCCATCAGGTCTTGAGAAACAAATCCCGATCCGGCGCAAAGCTCGCGTGCAGTGGCAGCAGCGCGCCGCCCAGGGCGCGCGCATCCGAGCCGATGCTGCCCGGCAGCAGCGGCGGCGGGGTCTGCAGGCCTTCCCAATTGTAGGCCTTGAGGCCCTGCTGGGTGCGGGCGATCAGCTCGGCCAGCAGTTCGGGCACCACCACGCCGTCGATCACCACCGCTTCGAGGTCCAGAAACGCGGTGCCCGAAACGATGCAGTGCGCCAGCGCCAGAGCCGCGCGGTCGATCCATTCCTGCGTGTGCTCGCGCCAAGGCGCCTGCAGGGCGCGTGCGTCGTAGGCGGCCATGGGGTCCAGCGCGTGCTCGCGAAAGCGCTGCTCCAGGTCCCAGAGCGATGCGTGGCTGATGAGCTGCGGCGGGATGTCCTTGAGGTCCGCCGTGGCCACGCCCATGGGCAGGGAGGCCACCGCGCCGGCGTTGCCGTGCTGGCCGCGGTGCAGGTGCGAGTGGATGACCAGCCCACCGCCGACAAAGGTGTCGAGGAACAGGTAGAGGAAGCTGCGGATCTCGCGGCCCTTGCCTTGCAACAGCTCGGCCACGCAGGCCGCGGCGGTGTCCTTGGCAAAGCTGACCGGCAAGTGGGTCATGCGCTGCACCTCGGCCGCGAGGTCGAGGTGGTTCCAGGCGCCGGACTGCGCTTCGGTCAGGCCCAGCATGCGGTGCCAGCCGCCCAGCTGGAACGGTGCGGCCACACCCACGCCAACCACGCGGGGCGCCAGCGGGCCCAGGCGGGCCAACAGCTCGTCCAGGTTGCGCTGGATCAGCGGCAGCAGGGTGGTCGCGTCGGGGAAGTGGTACGCCACGCTGATGCGTTCGCGCACCGCTCCGGTGAAGTCGACCAGCAGCCAGTCGGCGCTGCGGCGGGCGATCTTGATGCCGATGGCAAACGCGCCATCAGGGTTGAGGCCGATGGGCACCGAGGGCTGGCCCACTTTGCCACGCACCGGGGCGCCGCGGGTGAGCAGATCGTCTTCGTCAAGTCGCGCGGTGATGAGGCCGATGGTCTGCGCCGTCAGGCCGGTCAGGCGTGCGAGGTCGGCCTTGGCCAGCGCGCCGTGCGCACGCAGGGCCTGCAGCACCACGCGTTCGTTGAACTGGCGCACCCCGTCCTGGTTGGAGCCGCGCTGGCGCAGCGGCTGCGCGGCGGCGGCCGTGTCGTGCAGTGGAAAGTCGGAAAGGTCGCTCACAGCCGCAGAGTGTGACACGCGGGCGCGCAGCTCAGGGGCGCAGCGCCTCGCCGATGACGCCCTTGCGCAGGATGAAGTTGCCAAAGGGCTGCAGTTCGCCGGTGACGACGATGGCGTAGGCCTTCTTCACACGGTCGTAGAAGGCGTAGCGCTCGACCGCCTCCACCCGCTCGGGCGGCAGGCCGGCCGAGGCCAGCAGGTCCACCGCCGCGCGCTGCAGAGCCGAGCGGTAGCCGTCGGGCGTGTCGCTGACCTGCATGTAGGCCACGGGCTGGGGCACGTCTTCGGCCAGCGGCAGTAGGCTGGTGACGGCTTGCAACGCGCGCACCATGCCCACACCGGGCAGGCGCAGCACCGGCTTGCCCACCCCCAGGCTCATGGCCGTGAAGTTGGCGTCGGCCAGCACCAGCGCGTCGTCGTGTCCCATCTCGGCCATGAGCTTGAGCATGTCAGGGGTCAGCAGGGGATCAATGCCTTTGAGCATGGCGTGGTGTCCTCAGGCGAGGCATTCGGCCGGCAGCTGGTCGACGGTCATCGCACCCGTCATCACCGCCACCGTGTCGCTCATGCTGATCTTCTTGGGGTTGACCACGCAGGCACGCTTGCCCAGGCGGGCGATGTGGATGCGGTCGGCGATCTCGAAGACGTGCGGCATGTTGTGCGAAATCAGGATCACGGGCAGGCCCTTGTCGCGCACGCGACGGATCAGTTCCAGCACCATGTTGCCTTCCTTCACGCCCAGCGCGGCGGTCGGCTCGTCCATGATCACCACGTGCTGCGCGAACGCCGCCGCGCGGGCCACGGCCACGCACTGGCGCTGACCGCCCGAGAGCGTTTCGACCGCCTGCGTCATGGAGCGGATGCCGACCTTGAGGTCGTTCATGCGCGCGATGCTCTCTTCCAGCATCTTCTTCTTGTCGATCATCTGGAACACGCTGCCCAGCACGCCGGGGCGGCGGATCTCGCGGCCCAGGAACAGGTTCTCGGCAATCGTCATGGCCGGGGCCACGGCGAGGTCCTGGTACACGGTTTCGATACCGGCGCGGCGCGCGTCGATCGGGCTCTTGAAGTGAATGCGCTGGCCGTCCAGGTAGATCTCGCCTTCGTCGGGGATGGTGGCGCCCGACAGGGCCTTGATCAGGCTGGACTTGCCAGCGCCGTTGTCGCCGATCACGGCCATGATTTCACCGGCGCGCAGTTCGAAGTCGGCGCCGTCCAGGGCAGTGACCTGGCCGTAGCGCTTGACCAGGCCCTTGGCCTGCATCACGAGGGGGGCGTTGGTATCGATGGTCATTTCAACGCACTCCTTTGCGGGACATCTGGTCGGTCAGCACGGCGAGGATCACGAGCACGCCGGTCACGAGGATCTGGTACACGGAAGACACGCCCATGAGGGTCAGACCGTTGCGGAACACGCCCACGATCAGTGCGCCCACCAGGGTGCCGAGGATGATGCCGCGGCCGCCGAACAGGCTGGTGCCGCCCAGCACCACGGCGGTGATGGCGTCGAGGTTTTCGGTCTGCCCGGCGTTCGGGTCACCGGCGCCGATGCGGGCGACGGACAGCAGCGAGGCCAGGCCGTAGAACAGGCCAGCGAGCACGTACACGCCCATCAGCACCTTGTCGGTGGAAATGCCGGTCAGGCGCGTGGCCTCGGGGTTGTTGCCCACGGCGTAGATGTGGCGGCCGGGTGCGGTCTCGCGCAGGAACAGCCAGGTGATCAGGTACAGCGCCAGCATCAGCACCACGCCGTACAGGATGTTGGTCTGGCCGATGCGGAACGAGTTGCCCAGCCAGGTCATGCCGGCGGACACCTCGGTGATGGTCTGCGAACCCGAGTACAGCTGGGTGATGGCGAACGCGATGTTCAGCGTGCCCAGCGTGACGATGAAGGGTGGCAGTTTGGCCTTGGTCACCAGCAGGCCGTTGACCGCACCGAACAGCGTGGTGGCGGCGATGCCCAGGGTGATCGCGACCGGCGCGGAGAGCCCGAAGTCGGCCCCCATCTTGGTCATGACGATGGAACCCAGCGCCATGATCATTCCGCAGGACAGGTCGATGCCGGCGGTCAGGATGATGAGCGTCTGGCCAATGGCGATGGTGCCCACCACCATCACCTGCTGCAGGATCAGCGAGAAGTTCTGCAGCGTGAAGAAGCGGTCGCTCTGGCTGGCGAAAAACAGGCAGGCGCCGAGCAGGGCGATAAACGGCCCGAGCGTGCCCATGGGCGGAAGTTTGGCTTTGATGGCATTCATGGCGGTGGCCCGTCCAATCAGAGATGAAGAGGTTGCAGCAATGGCTAAGAGTCAACCCGCTGCAAGCGGAAGCCTGTCTGATGCAGGCCTTCAATCAAGCAAAGTCAGGAATGAAGAGGCGCCCAGCGCAGCGAGGCGCCCTCCCAGTCCAGGGGCAGCGAGGGTCCGGCTCCGCCGGCCCCAGCTGCCGTCCCCCCTCCCAGCGCCGAAGGCGCGCCAGAGAGGGGGGAAGCCGCGATAGCGGCGCAGGGGGGAGACCCTTACTTGTTACCCCAGCACAGATCGGTACCGGTCTTGACGTCCTTGCTGTCCACACCGGCCACGGCCTTGGCGGCGATCAGGGTCACGCCAGTGTCGACGTAGCCGCTGACCTTCTTGCCGGTCTTGGCGTATTCCACGCCCGCAGCCACGCCCATGGCGGCCATCTTCAGCGGGTACTGCTGGCTGGTGGCGGTGATCACACCGGCGCCCACGTCCTTGATGCCGGCGCAGCCGCCGTCCACCGACACGATGATCACGTCCTTTTCCTTGCCAGCGGCCTTGAGCGCCTTGTAGGCACCGGCGGCAGCGGGTTCGTTGATCGTGTACACCAGGTTGATGTCGGGGTTCTTCTGCAGGCAGTTTTCCATGCCGGTCTGGCCCTTGGCGGCGTCACCGAAGCTGTCGGCCATGCAGACCACGCCAGCGGCCTTGCCACCCAGCTCATTGCTCTTGGCGTCCGGAGCGGTCAGGCCAAAGCCCTTGAGGAAGCCGTTGTGGCGCTGGGCACCCACCGGGTGGCCGGGGAACAGGTCCAGCGTGGCGATCACGGGCTTCTTGCCACCCATGGCGACCTTGGCGTACTGGCCGATCAGCACGCCAGCCTTGTAGTTGTCGGTGGCGAACAGGGCGTCCACAGCGGTGGCCGGGTCGGTCGGGCTGTCCAGGGCGATGACCATCACGCCTTGCGACTGGGCCTTCTTGATGGCGGGGATGATGGCCTTGGCGTCGCTGGGGGTGATCAGGATGGTCTTGGCGCCGGCGGCGATCATGTTTTCCATCGCGGTCACCTGGCCGGCGTTGACGCCGTCGGTCTTGCCGGCGGCGGCGATCAGCTTGGCACCCAGCTTCTTGGCTTCGGCCGTGGCGCCTTCCTTCATCTTCACGAAGAAGGGGTTGGACTCGGTCTTGGTGATCAGGCCGATCACGGGCTCGGCGGCGAACGAGCTACCAGCGGCCAGGGCCAGGACGGTGAAGGCGAAAGCGAATTTTTTCACGGGGTGTCTCCTCAGGAGGATGGGTGGAATCAGACGTTGTAGAACCGGGTTGCTCTGCCACCGGGACTTCGGGTTTCCACGAAGCCGGCAACAAAGTGGGTGAACTATATTTGCGAACAGGTTAATAAATCAACTGGATTTAATTATGGTTTTCCCTAGCCCCACCACCCAACACCCCGCCGCCAACAGCCCGATCACCGTCGCCACCGCCGGCGAAGCCCTGATGGACATGATCCAGGAGGCCGACGGCCGGCTGCGCCCCTGCGACGGCGGCGCCGTCTACAACCTCACCCGCGCGCTGGGCTTGCAGGGCGTGGGCACGCTCTACCTCAACCCGCTGTCGCAAGACCGCTTTGGGCGTGGCCTGGCCCACGCCATCGCCCAGGCCCGCGTGCAGCTGGCCAACCCCGAGCCAGCGCACGAGCCGACCTCGCTGGCCGTGGTCAGCCTGGACGAGGCTGGCAAGGCCAGCTACAGCTTCTACCGCGAGGGCGTGGCCGACCGCCGCGTCGACGCCGCCACCATGACGGCGCAGTGCGCGGCCCAGCCGGCGCTGAAGGTGGTGGTCACCGGCTGCCTGGCGCTGGTGGCCGACGATTCGCACAAGTACCTGCCCTGGCTGCAGGCGCAGCGCGCGGCCGGCCGCCTGGTGGTGGTGGACGCCAACCTGCGCCCGGCCATCGTGCCGGACATGGCGGCCTACCAGGCCAGCGTCATGGCGGCGCTGGGCGAGGCCGACATCGTCAAGGTCAGCGACGACGACCTGAGCATCCTCGGCTTCCACCACGCCGACCCGCTGCTCGCCGCGCGCGAACTGCTGGCGAAAACGCCAGCGCGCTGGCTGGCCCTGACCCTGGGCGCCAAAGGCGCCGTCATCCTGGGGCGCGACGGCGGCGCCTGGCAGGCCGCTGAATCGCAGCCGGTGACGGTGGCCGACACCGTCGGCGCGGGTGACAGCTTCCTGGCGGGCCTGCTGGTCGCGCTGCTGGACCGCCCCGCGATGCGGGCCGCCACAACCGCGGCCGAACTGGCCCTGGACGCCAGCGACATGGAAGACCTGCTGGCCAACGCCATCGCCTGCGCCAGCCTGTGCGTGATGGAGACCGGCTGCGTGCCGCCGACGCGGGAACAGGTCTTGCAACGTTTGTCCACCGGCCGGCCCCACTTCCGGGCGCTCTGACGCGGTCGCGGGTGGCCGCACCCCGCCATCCGCGGGGTGGGTGCAAAAAAGTACCCGGCATGTAACTTAATTACCATAAACTCCGCCCACCAACGTAACCCACCACACCATGGTCACTTCCTCGCCCTCCCCCGCTGCCGCGCCGCTGGACCTCGTCATCTTCGGTGGCGTGGGCGACCTGTCGGTGCGCAAACTGCTGCCCGCGCTGTACACGGCGCACCTGCACAACAACCTGCCGGAAGAGACCCGCATCCACGCCCTGGGCCGCCAGAGCTGGGACCGCGCCGCCTTCCTGCACTTCATCCAGGAAAAGGTGCGCGGCTTCATTGGCGAGAAGGCCTACACC
>NZ_JBPCSJ010000012.1:0-11948 GCF_051007235.1 Hydrogenophaga sp.
CCGCCAGCAGCGGTCACGCCCTTTTCGAACTCGTCGGCAACGCCCTGGCCGTAGGCCGTGCGGTCGTCGATAACGGCGATGCTCTTGCCCTTGAGCGACTCCACAGCGTACTTGCCCAGGGTGCCACCCAGGTGCACGTCATCCGCCACGACGCGGAAGGCGCCAGCGTAGCCCTGACGGGTGTACTTGGGGTTGGTGGCCGAGGGGGAGATCTGGGGGATGCCAGCGTCGTTGTAGATCTGCGAGGCGGGGATGGTGGTACCCGAGTTCAGGTGACCGATCACGCCGTTGACCTTGGCGTCGACCAGCTTCTGGGCGGCGGCGGTGCCTTGCTTCGGATCGCCCGCGTCGTCTTCGGCCAGCAGCTCGAACTTGGCCGGCTTGCCACCGATGGTCAGGTTGGCAGCGTTCAGCTCTTCGATGGCCATACGGGCACCGTTTTCGTTGTCCTTGCCGAGGTGGGCGATGCCACCGCTGGTGGGACCGACGTGACCGATCTTGATGACGCCGTCAGCAGCCGGAGCAGGAGCGGCCGCAGGAGCGGGTGCAGCTGCCGGAGCGGCAGCGGGTGCAGCCTCTTCTTTTTTGCCGCAAGCGGCCAGGGCGACAGCCGCTGCGATGACGGCCAGTTTCAGGTTCAGTTGCATAGATATCCTCGGAAAGGAATGAAGTTTGAATTGCGGAGGGAACTTTTTTCTCCACGCCCATAAAGATACTCCAAAAAAATGGGAACCATGCGCCAGCCCCAGCGCTGGAGCGGGATAGCAAGGGTTTGCCTGTAGCAACATCAGTGCAGCGAATGCACCATTAGCGCCGCAACAGCAGCGCACGCGCCAAGCCACCCGTCAGGCGCGGGCGGAGCTGGAGGCGCTGAGGTCAAGGTGCTGGGGCTCGAGACCCGCGGCCTTGTAGTGTTTCCAGCGTTCACGGGCGAGCGAACGCACGGGCGGCTCGGCTGTGACCACCTCGATCACGCGGGCAAACCGCTGAAAACCCTCGGGCAGCGCGTCACTCAGGTTGACCAGCACATGGTCGTCCCCGTCGGGTACGGTCACGTGACTGCCGATCACGATGGGTGAGCGGGCCCGCAGGGGCTCGGGGGCGTCGCTGTGGCAGTGCGGCACGAACTCTACCCCCGTCATGAGCCAGAGCTGCTGGTCCAGCGCAGCCGCCAGCGGAGGATCGGCCAGCACCTGCAGGTGTGCGCCCTTGAGGTAGGCCTTGCGCAGCAGCCGGCAGGCGTAGCCCAGCCGGTCGGGCGCATTGAAATGGAAGGCCACCTCGGTCATGTCGGGCGCACGGCTGTCAACGCGGGCTTTCAGGCCTTGGCCTTGCGAGCGGCCGTGGGCTTGGCGGCCCGCGGCGCCACCGACTGGTCCAGCAGGTACTGCACCAGCAGCGGCACCGGGCGACCGGTGGAGCCTTTGGCAGCACCGCTCTTCCAGGCCGAGCCGGCGATGTCCAGGTGGGCCCAGGCCAGCTCGCCAGTGAACTTCTGCAGGAACTTGGCAGCGGTGATGGAACCGCCAGCGCGACCGGCCACATTGCCCATGTCGGCGAAGTTGGACTTGAGGCCTTCGGCGTACTCGTCGTCCAGCGGCATGCGCCAGCACAGGTCTTGCGAATGCTCGCCCGCAGCGTGCAGCGCCTGGGCCAGCGCATCGTCGCCCGAAAACAACCCCGAACGCAGGGCACCGAGCGCGATCACGCAGGCACCTGTGAGCGTGGCGATGTCCACCACGGCGCGGGGTTTGAAGCGTGCGGCGTATGTCAGCGCATCGCACAGGATGAGGCGGCCTTCGGCATCGGTGTTGAGGATCTCGATGGTCTGACCGCTCATGCTGGTGACCACATCGCCCGGCTTGACGGCCAGTCCGTCGGGCATGTTCTCGCAGCTGGGGATCAGGCCCACCACGTTGATGGACGGCTGCAATTCGGCCAGCGCAGCAAAGGTGCCCAGCACGCTGGCCGCGCCACCCATGTCGAACTTCATCTCGTCCATTTCGGCGGCGGGCTTGATGGAGATGCCGCCGGTGTCGAAGGTGATGCCCTTGCCCACCAGCACCACCGGCGCCTCGGTTTTGGCCGCGCCGTTGTAACGCAGCACGATGAAGCGCAGCGGCTCGGCGGAGCCCTGGGCCACGGCCATGAAGGCGCCCATCTTGAGCGCGGCCACCTCTTTGAGACCAAGCACCTCAGTCTTGATGTTGGGCTTGCGGCCCAGCGCGCGCGCAGCGTCGGCCAGCAGGCTGGGCGTGGCGTGGTTAGCGGGGCGGTTGGCCCATTCCTTGGCCATTTCCACACCGGTGACCATGGCCTTGCCAGCGGCAAAACCACTGCGCACCGCATCGGCCGTGGCCACGCCCACGGTCACGCGCTGCAGGTGGCGGGCCTTGGCGGTCGGCTTGGTGTGGGTGTAGACGTAGGTTGCATCGGCGCAGGCCATCAGCGCCGCTTGCACGGCGTTGCCGCTGTCGGGCAGGAGGCTCATCACCAGACCGAGCTTTTTGACCTGTGGCAGCTTGAGGCTGGCCATGCCGGCCGCCACCGCCTTGCGCACCGAGGCCGCAGACGCGTCACCGGCGCGCGCGAGCACCACACGCGCGGCCTTGAACCCGGCTGGCCGGTAGCAGGCCAGGCACTTGCCCGCGCCGATGTCCAGGTCGCCGTGCTGCACCGCGTTGGCGATCAGGTCGAGCAGCGCCAATGCGGCTTTGCCGGTGGTCTTGGGCAGGCTGTCGGGCACGAGCACGAGCAGGGCATCGACCGCCAGCGAGGCGGCCTGTTCAGCGGTCAGGGATTTGAGTTCGAAGTCCATAATTGCGGTTTCCGAATAAGTGCAGTCGATGTTATTCCATTCTTCCATTCGCAGAGAGCTGGCACGCAGCTTCGGCGCGACCCTGGTGGTGCTGTTCACCATCGTGCTGACCATGCTGCTGATCCGTACGCTGGGCCTGGCATCGCGCGGCAGCGTCAACCCGGAAGAAATCATGCTGGTGCTGGGCTACACGGTGCTGGGCCGCATGCCCACGATCCTCACGCTGGCCCTGTTCATTTCCATCGTGTTCACGCTGGCGCGCATGTACCGCGACAGCGAAATGATCATCTGGCTGGCCAGCGGTCGCTCGCTCGGGGGGTTTCTGGCGCCGGTGTTCCGTTTCGCCTGGCCGGTGTTGCTGGTGATCACCCTCATGACGCTGTTCGTGTGGCCCTGGGCCAACCAGCAGACCGACGAGCTGCGCGGTCGCTTCGAGCGGCGCGGCGATCTTGAACGCGTGGCGCCCGGGCAGTTCCAGGAATCGTCCAGCGGGCGGCGCGTGTTCTTCATCGACAAGGACACGGCCGACGGCACGGAGGGCCGCAACATCTTCATCTCCAGCAAAGAGTCCGACGGCCGCGAAACCATCACATCGGCGCGCTCGGGCCGCATCGAATGGAAGGGCGACCAGCAGATGCTGGTGCTCAACAACGGCCAGCGCCTGGAAACCGCGGCCGATGGCAAGAGCCTCAAGGTCAGCGAGTTTGAAACCTACGCCACACAGGTGGGCTCCGCGGCGCTCGTCACGGGAGCCCGGACCAGCCTGAAGTCCAAGTCCAGCTGGGAACTCGCCCAGCAACCGGACAACGCCAACCTCAGCGAGCTGGGCTGGCGGATCGGCATGGCGCTCACCGCCATCAACTTCGTGCTCATCGCACTGGCCACCACCACCGGCAACCCGCGCGCCGGGCGAGGTGGCAACCTATTCTTCACCCTGTTCGCCTTCGTGTTCTATTACAACCTGCTCAACCTGGGCCAAAGCTGGATCGCCTCCGGCCTGGTGGGCCTGCTGCCGTTCATGCTGATGCTGCACGGCAGCGTGTTCGTGCTGTCCCTGCTGTGGCTGGCCAAGCGGCACCTCAACCTGAGCCTGCGTGGCTGGTGGGCTGCCCAGCGCCACCGCGGTCGCACCGTGCCAGCGAGCGCCGCATGAAAACCATCCGCCGTCTGATCTATGGCGAGGTGTTCGTGGCCGTCGGCTTCGTGCTGGTGGCCTTCCTCTCGCTGTTTTTTTTCTTCGACTTCGTGGACGAGCTACCGGCACTGGGCAAGGCCTCGCCGCTGGACAAGTCGCTCGTCTACGGCCTGCCCCAGGCGCTGATGTACGTGGGCCTGCTCATGCCCAGCCGCATTTATGAGCTGCTGCCCATTTCGGTGCTGATCGGATCGGTGTTCGTGCTGGCGCGCCTGGCCCAGGGGTCGGAATACACCATCCTGCGCACCAGCGGTCTGGGGCCGTGGCGCGCGCTGCGCAGCCTGCTGGGGCTGGGTGCCATTTTTGTGGTGCTGACCTTTGCGCTGGGCGACTACGTGGCCCCTCTGGCCGACAAGACCGGTCAACTGCTCAAGGCGCGCTACCAGGGCCACATCAGCCTGGGCCAGACCGGGGCCTGGCTCAAGGAACGGCAGACCTACAGCAACTTCTCGGTCAACGTGGGCGCGCTCACGCCGCAAGGAGGCCTGAGCCAGGTAAGGGTGTTCGAGTTCGACAACCAGGGTTTTCTGGTGTCGACGTTGCAGGCCGAGGGCGGGCAGATCGAGGAAGACGAGTCCTGGACGCTGACCCAGGTGCAGCGGCGCGAATTCGACACCGCAGGACTCGAATCGGCCCGCATCGTCAGAAGCCAGCTGGAGAGCCTGCGCTGGCCCAGCAGCATCACCACCGAGATGGTGTCGGCCGCCCTGCTCAAGCCCGACCGCATGCGCACGGCAGATCTGTACACCTACATCCGCCACCTGGAGGCCAACGGCCAGACGGCGCAGCGCTACGAAATCGAGTTCTGGCGCAAGGTGTTCTATCCGCTGTCCTGCCTGGTGATGGTGGTGCTGGCCCTGCCCTTTGCCTACCTGCACTTCCGCTCGGGCAGCATCACGGCGTATGTGTTCGGCGGCGTCATGGCCGGTATCAGTTTCTTCCTGCTCAACAACGTGTTCGGTTACATCGGCAACCTGAACCAGTGGCAGCCCTGGCTGGCGGCGGCGTCGCCGGCCCTCATTTATTCGGTGGTTTCGCTCGGCGCTTTCGGGTGGCTGGTGCTCAGGAGATGACAACATGCTCGGTGTGATCGTTTTTGCGCACGGTTCGCGCGACCCGCTCTGGCGCCTGCCGGTGGAGGCCGTGGCCCGGCGCATCGCCCAGGCCGACCCGCAAGCCCGCGTGGCCTGTGCCTACCTGGAGCTCAGCGAGCCCGACCTGCCCAGCGCAGCGGCTGCCCTGATCGACGGCGGTGCGACCCACCTGCGCGTGCTGCCGCTGTTCTTCGGCATGGGCAAACACGCCCGTGAAGACCTGCCGGTGCTCATGCAGCAAATGGCCGCGCAACACCCGGGCGTGCATTGCGAATGCCTGCCCGCCGCCGGCGAAGACCCGCGGCTGGCCGAATTGCTGGCGCAGATCGCGCTGGAAAAGACCCCCGCATGAACCTGCACCAGTTCCGTTTCGTCCAGGAGGCGGTGCGCCGCAACCTGAACCTGACCGAGGCCGCCAAGGCGCTGCACACCTCGCAGCCGGGGGTGTCCAAGGCCATCATCGAGCTTGAAGACGAGCTGGGCATCGAGATCTTCGCCCGGCATGGCAAGCGCATCAAGCGTGTGACCGAGCCCGGCCAGCAGGTGCTCAAAAGCATCGAAGTCATCCTGCGCGAGGTCAACAACCTCAAGCGCATCGGCGAGCAGTATTCGGCCCAGGACAGCGGCACGCTGTCGATCGCCACCACGCACACCCAGGCGCGCTACGTGCTGCCCGGCCCGGTGGCGGCGCTGCGCCAGGCCTACCCCAAGGTCGCCGTCAGCCTGCACCAGGGCTCGCCCGACCAGGTGGCCAAGATGCTGATCGAGGAAACCGCCGAGATCGGCATGGCCACCGAGTCGCTGGTGAACTACCCCGAGCTGGTCACCCTGCCCTGCTACGAATGGCAGCACGTGCTGGTGCTGCCCTTTGACCACCCGCTGGCGCAGCGCGAGCGCATTTCGCTGGAGGACCTGGCCCAGGTGCCGCTGGTGACCTACCACCCCAGCTTCACCGGCCGCACGCGCATCGACCAGGCCTTCGCCCTGCGCCACCTGCAGCCCAACATCGTGCTCGAAGCGATCGACTCGGACGTGATCAAGACCTACGTTAAGCTCGGCATGGGTGTGGGCATCGTGGCCGAGATGGCCATGCAGGGCGAGAACGCCACGCCCGACCTCGTGGCCCGCCCCGCGGCCCAGCTGTTCGGCCACAACCTGGCGCGTGTGGCCTTCAAGCGCGGCACCTACCTGCGGCATTTCGTGTTGCGTTTTGCCGAACTGCTGAGCGACCGACTCAGCCGCGACCTGATCCTGCAGGCCATGGCCGGTGAGGGCCACCATTTCGACATCTGATGTTTCCGCTCCGCATGAACACCGCACCGTTGCCCCGCACCCCCGCCCCCACCTCCCGCCTGCCCGCCGTGGGCACGACCATCTTCACCGTCATGTCGGCCCTGGCGGCCGAGGTCGGTGCGGTCAACCTGGGCCAGGGCTTCCCGGACTTCGATTGCGACCCGGCGCTGGTCAATGCCGTGACCCGCGCCATGCAGGCCGGCCACAACCAGTACCCGCCCATGCCCGGCGTGCCCGCGCTGCGGCAGGCCATGGCCGCGAAGATGCAAGCGCTGTACGGCCTGCACTGCGACGCGAACACCGAGATCACCGTCACCGCCGGCGCCACCCAGGCCATCCTGACCGCCATCCTGGCGGTGGTGCACCCGGGTGACGAGGTCATCGTGCTCGAGCCCTGTTACGACAGCTACGTGCCCAACATCGAACTGGCCGGTGGCAAGGTGGTTCGCGTGCCGCTGGTGCCGGGCAGCTTCCGGCCCGACTTCGACGCCATCGCCGCCGCCATCACGCCGCGCACCCGTGCGCTGATCATCAACAGCCCGCACAACCCCAGCGGCCAGGTCTGGACCGAGGCCGACATGCGCCGCCTTGACGAACTGCTGGCCCCCACCGACGTGCTGCTGATCAGCGACGAGGTGTACGAGCACATGGTGTTCGACGGCCAGCAGCACCAGAGCGCCGCGCGCTTCCCCGGCCTGGCCGCGCGGGCCTTCATCGTCAGCAGCTTCGGCAAAACCTACCACGTCACCGGCTGGAAGGTCGGCACCGTGGTGGCACCGGCGCCGCTGACGGCCGAATTCCGCAAGGTGCACCAGTTCAATGTGTTCACCGTCAACACGCCCATGCAGCACGCGCTGGCCGCCTACATGTCAGACCCGGCGCCCTACCTGCAACTCAGCGCCTTCTACCAGCGCAAGCGCGATCTGTTCCGCGACGGTCTGGCCGCCACGCGCTTTCGCCTGCTGCCCGGTCAGGGCACCTACTTCCAGTGCGTGGGCATCGAAGACCTGGCCGTGCCCGAGAGGCACCTGCCCGAGGGCGAGTTCTGCCAGTGGCTCACCCGCGAGGTGGGTGTGGCCGCCATTCCGCTGTCTGCCTTCTACGGCAACGGCTTCGACCAGAAAGTGGTGCGCTTCTGCTTTGCCAAGAAGGACGAGACGCTGAAGGCCGCGCTGGAGCGGCTGGCACGGCTGTGAACCGGCGCCCAGGCGCCAATTCCGTCACGACGTCCTGTCTTTTGGGCGGAACACCCGCATCCACCCACCCTCTTGTTGCGTAGTCCGTTCGTCCAGCGGCATCAATTGCCCGGACCTCGTGCCGATACAGCGGTATGGCAGAACCCAACGCACCAGGAGTCCCGATGGCCCGTCACGCCCGTTCCACCGTCCTATCCGCCCCGCGCCGCCGCTGGCTGGGCTGGTCTCTGACCACTCTGGCACTGGCCGGTGCCGCCACCTGGATGGCCCCGCGCACCGCCCACGCGGCCCCCGCGCCCACCGAAGTGCAGGCCGTGCAGCTGCCCGCCTGGGTCGAGCGGCATGGCCAGCGCCGGCCGGCCCAGCCCGGCATCCAGCTGCGCAGCGGCGACAAGGCCCTGACCGCCAGCGGCGCCCGCATGCTGCTGCGCCTGCCCGACCGCAGCGAGGTCAAGCTCGGCGAAGCCACCGAACTGGTGATCGAACGCATGGACGTCACCACCCGCGGGGTCGCGCGCCCGCAGCAGATCGACTCGTCGCTGCGCCTGGTGACCGGCGTCTTCCGTTACGCCACCGACCTGGCCAGCAAGCTCGCCGGGAACCAGCGCCAGCTGAACCTGAAGATGGCGACCGCCACCGTCGGCATCCGCGGCACCGACTTCTGGAGCATGACCGACGCCGATCACGATGCGGTGTGCGTGTTCGAAGGCAAAGTGGCCGTGCAGCGCGATGCCCAGCCCGAGATCCGCCTGGACAAGCCCGGTGCGTTCTGGGTGACCTTCACCGGACAACCCGAGAAGCCCGCCGGCCAGGCCACACCCGACCAGCTGGCCAAGTTCATCGGCCAGGCCGACCTGAGCCCCGGCAGCGGCGTGCTGGTGCAGGGCGGGCGCTGGCGCGCGGTGCTGGCGCTGACCAACACCTCGGTGCAGGCCGGCGCCTTGCGCGACCAGCTCACGGCCCAAGGCTACCCGGCCGAGGTGCTGCCCAAGGACGGCAAATTCGAGGTGCGGATCAATCAGTTCGCCACCGAACAGGACGCACGCGCCGTGGTCGACCGCCTGAGCGCACAAGCCGACCTCAAGCTCAAGGACGCCCGCGTGGCCCTGGCCGCGCCGTGATGGCGTCAGGGCTGCTCAGCTGTTGAGCTGGGTCCAGGCCTTGTCGATGCGTTTGACGCTCACCGGCTGCGGGGTGCGCAGTTCCTGCGCGAAGAAGCTCACGCGCAGTTCTTCCAGCAACCAGCGCACCTCTTGCAGGCGCGCATCCTGCACACCCTTGCGTTCGGCCACCAGGCGCCAGAAGCGCTGGTCCTGCGGGCGCAGTTCGGCGAACTTGGCGGCGTCGCGTGCCGGGTCGCTGCGCAGCTTGTCCAGCCGCAACTGAACCGCCTTGAGGTAGCGCGGGAAGTGCTGCAGCTGGGCGTAGGGTGTGGCGCTGAGGAAGTGCTTGGGCACCAAGCGCTGCAGTTGCTGCTGCACATCGGTGGCCACGTCGGCCGGTGGTTTGCTGTCCTTGAGCTTGCGGGCCGCCGCGGCGTGTTCGGTCAGGATGGTGCCGGCCTGGCGGGCGATTTCGTTGGCGATCAGGGTCAGGCGCCCTCGTCCCTCGTCCAGCCTCGCCTTGAAAGCGGCGGCATCGGTGGGCAGCGGCTCGGTCAGGAAGGCGCGGTCCAGGGCCAGATCGAGGATCTGGTGCTTCAGCTCTTCCAGCGTTCCTCCACCGCCACCACCGTCGGTCTTGCCGACGTTCATGTACGCCACGCCCATGGCCTGCAGGCCGGGCAGGTTCTTTTCCAGGTACTTCAGAGCGTCCTTGATCTGCAGCGCGAACAGGCGGCGCAGGCCGGCGCGGTGGCGCCATTGCGCGAGTTCAGGCTCATCGAACACCTCGATGCGCACCGCATCCCCGTCGTCGATCAGCGCTGGGAAACCGATCAGCGTCTGGCCGCCCTTGCGGATCTCCATCAGCTCGGGGAGCTCGCCGAAGTCCCAGCTGGTGTGGCGCTGGTCGGCGGTGGCTGCGGGCGGTGGCGGTGACTTGGCCGGTGCTGCCACGCGGCGGGCGCCATCGGCCGCAGCGGGCGCAGCGACGGGTGCCGGTGCAGCGGGGGGCGCGCCCGCGATGTCCTTGAGCTTGAGCGAGGCCAGCGCCTGGAAGGCGCCGCGTGCCTGGCTGCCCAGCTCGGCCTTGAGCGCGCCGAGGTTGCGGCCCTGCCCCAGCTGGCGGCCGTGTTCGTCCACCACGCGCAGGTGCATGAAGTGGTGGGCCGGCAGCATGTCGACCTTGATGTCGTTGCGCTGCACCGGCAGCTGGGTCGCGTCGCGCACCAGTTTGAGCAGCGCGTCCATCAGGCTCCCGCTGCCAAAGGTCTCGGGCTGGCACAGCGCCTCGGTCATCTTCTCGGCCGTGGCCGGCAGCGGCACCAGCCGCGAGCGCGGCCGCTGGTGCAGGGTCTTGAGCAGGGCCTGCACCTTGTCCTTGAGCATGACGGGCACCAGCCAGTCGCAGCGGTCTTCGCTGACCTGGTTGAGCGCGAAGATCGGCACCGTCACGCTCACGCCGTCGCGCGGGTCGCCCGGTTCGTGCAGGTAGGCCACGGCGCAGTCCACACCGCCCAGGCGCAGCGTCTTGGGGAAGGCCTGGGTGGTGATGCCAGCAGCCTCGTGGCGCATCAGCTCTTCGCGCGTCAGGAACAACAGTTTCGGGTTCTCACGGCTGTGGTCCCGGTACCAGCGTTCAAACGCCGCGCCGTTGCACACGTCGGCCGGCAGCTGCTGGTCGTAGAACGCGTAGATCAGCTCGTCGTCCACCAGCACGTCCTGCCGGCGCGCCTTGTGTTCCAGCTCCTGCACCTCGCGCACGGTGCGTCGGTTGGCGGCCAGGAAGGGCAGCTTGCTGTCCCAGGTGTCCTCGTGCAGGTGCCCCACCAGGGCTTCGCGGATGAAGATCTCGCGCGCGCCAGCCGGGTCCACCTTGCTGTAGTCCACCCGACGCTGGTGGTAGACCACCAGGCCGTACAGCGTGGCGCGCTCCAGCGCCGAGACGCGGGCGGCCTTCTTTTCCCAGTGCGGGTCCAGCATCTGCTTCTTGAGCAGGTGCTGGCCGACTTGTTCCAGCCACTGCGGCTCGATGTTGGCGATGCCACGGCCGAACAGGCGCGCGGTCTCCACCAGCTCGGCGCAGACGATCCAGCGGCCGGGCTTCTTGCTCAGGTTGGCGCCCGGGTGGCGGTGGAACTTGATGCCGCGAGCGCCCAGGTACCAGTCTTCGGTGTCGTTCTTCTGGCCGATGTTGCCCAGAAGGCCGGCGAGCATGGACAGATGCAGTTGCTCATAGCTGGCGGGCGCGGTGTTCAGGACCCACTTGTGCTCGGCCACCACGGTGTGCAGCTGCGAATGGATGTCGCGCCATTCGCGCACGCGGCGCACGTTGATGTAGTTCTCGCGCAGCAGGTTTTCGTACTGGCGGTGGCTGAGCTTGTGGTCGGTCCCGTGGCCGCCCTTGCTGTCATCCAGCCACTTCCAGAGCTTGAGCGTGCCGGTGAACTCGCTCTTCTCGTCGTCGAACTTCTTGTGCGCCTGGTCGGCCTGGGTCTGTTTCTCCAGCGGGCGGTCGCGTACGTCCTGCAGGCTCAGGGCGGAAGCGATGACCAGCACCTCGTCCAGCGCGCCGCGCTGTTGCGCTTCGAGCAGGATGCGGCCCACGCGCGGATCCAGCGGCAGGCGGCTGAGGGTCTGGCCGATGCGGGTGAGCTCGTTCGCCTCGTCCACCGCGCCCAGTTCGGACAGCAGCTGGTAGCCGTCGGTGATGGCGCGGCGCTGCGGCGCCTCCAAGAACGCGAAGTCTTCCACCGCGCCCAGGTGCAGCGCCTTCATGCGCAGGATCACGCCCGCCAGCGAGCTGCGCAGGATCTCGGGGTCGGTGAACTTCGGGCGGCCGTTGAACCCCGCCTCGTCGTACAGGCGGATGCAGATGCCATCGGCCACGCGGCCGCAACGGCCTGCGCGCTGGTTGGCTGCCGCCTGGCTGATGGGCTCGATCAGCAGCTGCTCCACCTTCTGGCGGAAGCTGTAACGCTTGACCCGCGCCGTGCCGGCGTCGATCACGAAGCGGATGCCCGGCACCGTCAGCGAGGTCTCGGCGACGTTGGTCGAGAGCACGATGCGGCGCTGACCGTGCGGCTGGAAGATGCGGTCCTGCTCGGCCTGCGACAGGCGTGCGAACAGCGGCAACACCTCGGCGTTGCGCAGCGCGGGCTGGTGCGCCAGGTGCTTGCGCAGGTGGTCGGCGGCCTCGCGGATCTCGCGCTCGCCCGGCAGGAAGACCAGGATGTCCCCGCCCTGCCCTGC
>NZ_JBPCSJ010000013.1:0-8823 GCF_051007235.1 Hydrogenophaga sp.
CAGCACCTCGTCGCCCTGGGCCACGATGGCGAACTGGCGTTCTGGTGTGGCCGGTTGCTGTGCGGCGAGCCGTGCGATGTCCTGCTCCTGCGCAAGCAGCTGATCGACGAACACCGGTTCGAAGAAAAAGCGCTCGGCCGGGTCGTGCCAGGCGGTCTGCTCGCCGATGTGCTTTTGCAGGTCGCGCGCCGGAAACACCGCCGGGTTGAGCAGCAGGGTTTTCGCGCAGCCGGTCTGCAGCGCCAGCCAGCGGGCGTAGAACCCACCCAGCGACGAGCCGGCCACGGCCATGGTCTCGCGCGGCCAGCCGCGCACACCGTCCAGCACCAGGGCCATGGCCTCGGCGGGCGAGGGCGGCAGCTGCGGACACCACCAGACCACATCGGGGTGCTGCGCCCGCACCCGCGCGGCGACCTTTTGTGCCTTCATCGATTGCGGCGAGGAACGGAAACCGTGCAGGTAGAGCAGGTGGGTGGTGGTCATGCGGCGGATGATAGTGAGACCGTGTCCCATGTTCATGGGAGCCATCAAGGGCTCGCTGCCGTGGGGCCGCCGATATGCTGTCAACCGATGGGGGAATCGATGTCCGGTTCCTGGACGTTCAAGAGGTTCTGATCGTGTGGCGCGTACTGATTGTGGAAGACGATCCGTTGATGCGGGAGTTCTTCGCCTCCAGCGTGGTGCGCAACGAAAAGCTGGCGCTGCTGGCCGCCGTCGGCACCGTGGCCGAGGCGCGGGCCTGTCTGGACGACCCGGCGCAGCGCGTGGACGTGCTGCTGACCGACCTGGGCTTGCCCGATGGCAGCGGCCTGGACGTGATCCGCCATGCCCGGCGGCGGCACCCGGAGTGCGAGGCGCTGGTCATCTCGATGTTTGGGGATGAAGACAACGTGATGGCCAGCATCGAGGCCGGCGCGCTGGGCTACATCCACAAGGACACCACGCCGGAAGACGTGGCCCAGACCATTCTGGGCATGAAGGCCGGAGCCTCGCCGATTTCGCCCATGATCGCGCGCCGGGTGCTGGCCAAGTACCGGGCGCTGCAGGCCCCCAGTCCGGTGGTCCCGGCACCCGATTCCGGCTGGGGCGACTTGCCGGCGGCGGCCGGGGGGGAGGAAAAAGTGCAGCTGTCCAACCGCGAGCAGGAGGTGCTGGAGCTGATCGCGCGTGGATTCTCCTACGCCGAGATCGCGCGGCTGAAGGCGGTGAGCGTGCACACGGTGCAGACACACATCAAGAACCTCTACAGCAAGCTGGCGGTGCATTCCAAGAGCGAGGCCGTGTACGAGGCAACCCGCATGGGCTTGCTGCCACGGCGATGAGGCGGCGGTTGGCAGGGGCTCCCAAGACCCGCTACTGGGCATCGATGCGTGCGCTCTGGAGCGGCCTGCTGGCGCTGTGCTGCGCACTGTGGGGCCCCGCGCACGCCGCGCCGCTGGAGCTGCGTCAGGCGCAGGCGCTGATCGTGGTCAACGGGCAGGCGTCCAACGCGGCGGTGAACCTGCCCTATGCCTGGGACCGCCACCACAAGGGCCTGTGGGGTGAGGCGGTGTTCGACCTCGGTTTCGATCTGCCGCACTTGCCGCAGGAACCCTGGGCGATCTACTTCCCGCGCGTGGGCACGGCCTACGAGGTCTGGCTCAACGGCCACCTGCTCGATCGCAAGGGCAACATCGCCCAGCCCAACGGACCGGACTTCGGCCAGGTGCCGCGCTACCTGAACATCCCGGTCAGCGACCTGGCCTTGCGCAACCAGCTGCAGGTGCGCATCCGCGCCGACGCGGGGCGGCGTGGCGGTCTGTCGCAGCTGGTGGTGGGCAGCGCGGACGAGGTGTACCCGCTCTACCGGCGCGAATACCTGTTGCGCAACACCGGCTCCCTGGTGGTGGTGGGCTTCAGCCTGCTGGTGGGGCTGGTGTCGCTGGCGCTGTGGGCCACGCAGAGCCGCCTCAGTGCCAGCGGGCAGACCCAGCGCGATCCGCTGTATCTGTACGCTGGTCTGGCCGAACTGGCCTGGACCCTGCGGGTCGGGCACATCCAGATCGAATCGCCACCGATCGACTGGCCCTGGTGGGGCGTGCTGCCGGTCGCGGCGCTGGGCGTGTGGGGCGGCTTCATGACCTGCTTTTGCCTGGAGCTGGCGGGGGCGCGCCAGGGCCGGTGGGTGCAGGGCTTTCGCCGCTGGTTGCTGCTGCTCATGCTGCTGGGGCCGGTGGTGGGCGTGGTGGCTTTGGGGTGGGCGCAGCCGCTGGTGCTGACGCTCTGGTACGCGGCCCTGGGGCTGAGCTTCCTGGGCTTCGGCGCGTGGTTCGTGGGGCGTGCGGCGCGCACGCCGTCGTGGCTGCAGCGCAGCGTGGCCGCGGCGGTGGTGGTCAATGTGCTGATGGGGCTGCGCGATCTGTACGTGTTCCGCATCGATCCGGCCTACCCGAGCAATGCCCTGATGTACTACACCTCGATGCTGTTCGGTGTCTCGCTGGGCTATGTGGTGCTGATGCGCTTTCGCACCGCCAGCCGTCAGGCGCAGGAGCTGATGCAGGCCATGGCGGCGCGCATCGCCGAGCGCGAGCGCGAACTCAACAGCAGCTACCAGCGCCTGGAGGTGCTGGCGCGCGAGCAGGAGCGCACGGCCGAGCGCACCCGCATCCTGCGCGACATGCACGACGGCGTGGGCTCGCACATCAGCGCCGCCATCCGCCAGCTGCAGTCGGGTCGGGCCAGCCAGAGCGACGTGTTGCAGACCCTGCGCGATTCGCTGGACCAGCTCAAGCTGACGATCGACGCCATGCACCTGCCACCGGGCGACGTCACGGCGCTGCTGGCGAACCTGCGCTACCGGCTGGAGCCGCGGCTGCGGGCGTCGGACATCGAGCTGCAATGGGGCGTGGACCTGATCGATCCGATCCCCAGCCTGGACGCCCAGGCCATGCGCCACCTGCAGTTCATGGTGTTCGAAGCCCTGTCCAACGTGCTGCAGCACGCCCAGGCGAGCCGGCTGCGCATCGAGGCCAGCGGCGGTGCCGACGCCGTGCACCTGCGCATCGTCGACAACGGGCGTGGGTTTGATGTGCAGGCGCCGGTCCGCAAGGGGCTGGCCTCGCTGCGCGAGCGTGCCCAGGCCATCGGCGCGCAACTGCAGATCGAAAGCCGCCCGGGGCAGACGGTGGTGACCATCGTGCTGCCGGTGTGCTGATCGCTCACGCAGCGACGCGGTCCGGCCAGCACCCGGATAATCGCGCCATGGCCGCCGTCTTCGACAAACCCTCCCTCTGGCAACGCGTCACCCCGATCTTTCAGGGCTTTGATGGGTTGCTGGCGTTCGCCATCCTGCTGCTGGCCGCGGCCGGCCTGATGACCATGTACTCCGTGGGCTTCGACCACGGCACCCGTTTTGCCGCCCACAGCCGCAACATGATGCTGGCCGCTGGTGTGCTGTTCGTGGTGGCCCAGGTGCCGCCGCAGCGGCTGATGGCCCTGGCCGTACCCATGTACACCGTGGGTGTGCTGCTGTTGCTGGCGGTGGCGCTGTTCGGCATCACCACGAAGGGTTCCACGCGCTGGATCAACGTGGGCGTGGTCATCCAGCCCAGTGAGCTGATGAAGGTCGCCATGCCGCTGATGCTGGCCTGGTGGTTCCAGCGGCGCGAGGGGCAGCTCAAGCCCCTGGATTTTGTCGTCGCGGGCGTGTTGCTGGCGGTGCCGGCCGCGCTGATCCTCAAACAACCCGACCTGGGCACCACCCTGCTGGTGCTGGCCTCGGGACTGGCGGTGATCTTTTTTGCCGGCCTGAGCTGGAAGCTGATCGTGCCGCCGGTGTTGCTCGGTGCCCTCGGCGTGGTGGTGCTGATCGTCATGGAGCCCCAGTGGTGTGCGCCGGATGTGGACTGGAAGGTGCTGCACGAATACCAGCGCCAGCGGGTGTGCACACTGCTCGACCCCTCCAAAGACCCGCTGGGCAAGGGCTTCCACATCATCCAGGGCATGATCGCCATCGGCTCCGGTGGCGTCTGGGGCAAGGGCTTCATGCAGGGCACGCAGACCCATCTGGAATTCATTCCCGAGCGCACCACCGACTTCATCTACGCCGCCTTCTCCGAAGAGTTCGGCCTGTTCGGCACGCTCAGCCTGATGGCCGGGTTCATCTTCCTCATCGTGCGCGGGCTGACGATCGCCCTGGAAGCGCCGACCCTGTTCGCCCGGCTCATGGCCGGCGCCATGACGCTCAACATTTTCGTGTACGCCTTCGTCAACATGGGCATGGTCAGCGGCATCCTGCCGGTGGTGGGCGTGCCGCTGCCCTTCATCAGCTACGGCGGCACCGCCATGGTCACCCTGGGCGTGATGCTGGGCGTCCTGATGTCCATCGCCAAGTCCAAACGGCTGATGCAGTCATGAACCCCCACGCTCCGTCGCTGCGCGGGTCGCTGCCCCCCGAGGGGGCTGACCGGCCTTGGGGGGGGCCGGCGGCCGGTCGGTCCGCTTCGGTGGCGGTCATCGGCGCCGGCAACATGGGTGGCGCGATGGTCGAACGCCTGTGCGCGCAGGGCTGGCCGGTGGTGGTCTGTGACATCGCCCCCCAGCGCCAGCAGCAGGCGCTGGCCGCGGGCGCCCAACTGGCCGACATGCCCGAAGCAGCGGCCCAGGTGCTCACCGCCTCCGGGGCGTTGATCGTCTGCGTGGTCGACGCCGCCCAGTCGCACGAGGTGCTGTTCGGCCCGCGCGGCGCCGCATCGGCCATGCAGGCCGGTCAGGCGGTGGTGCTGTGCCCGACGATCGCCCCGAACGACACCGAAGCCCTGGCCGCTGCGCTGGCCCAGCGGGGCATCGGCTGCATCGATGCCCCCATGTCCGGCGGCCCGGCCCGCGCGCGCGACGGCTCCATGAGCCTGATGCTGGCAGCGGCGCCCGACCTGCTGCAGCGCCATGCCGACCTGCTGCAGACCATGTCCAGCCGGCGCTTCACCATCAGCGAGCGCGCGGGCGACGGCGCGCGCACCAAGCTGGTCAACAACCTGCTGGCCGGCATCAACCTCGTGGGCGCGGCCGAGGTCATGGCCCTGGCCGAGCGCCTGGGGCTGGACCTGCCGACCACCCTGGACGTGATCGAGCAGTCCAGCGGCCAGAGCTGGATCGGGTCCGACCGCATGCGCCGCGCCATCGGAGGCGACTTTGAGCCGCGCGCCCATGTGACGCTGCTGGAAAAAGACACCCGGCTGGCGGTGCAGGCCGCCCAGGCGGTGGGCTTTGACGGCCCGCTGGGCGCCCGCGCGGCCGAAGCCTTCGCCCAGGCGCACGCCGCCGGACTGGCCGACCGGGACGACGCGGCCCTGCTGCTCTGGCTGCGCGGGCAGCGCCGCTGATCACCCCAAGACCCCGCAGCCAGCGCGCGGTCGGGCGCGTTCTTACAATCGCCCGATGATCGCAAGCGAACCCACCCTGGCCCGGCTCTCCAGTGCACAGAGCCTGCTGCTCGACCCCTTTGGCCTCACGCCCGACCACCTGAAGAAGGCCCTGGCCGAGATCATGGTGCGCGGCGCCGACGATGCCGACCTCTATTTCCAGACCACGCGCAGCGAAGGCTGGAGCCTGGAGGAGGGCATCGTCAAGACCGGGAGCTTCAGCATCGACCAGGGCGTGGGCGTGCGCGCGGTCAGCGGCGAGAAGACGGCCTTCGCCTATTCCGACGACCTGTCCTGGGACTCGCTGCTGGATGCGGCCCGCACGGTGCGCAGCATCACCGGCCAGGGGCAGGACCGCAAGGTCAAGGCCGGCAAGGCCAAGGTGGCCAAATCGCGCTCCCTCTACCCCGGCCTGGATCCGATCGGCACCCTGGACAGCACGGCCAAGGTGGCCCTGCTGGAAAAGGTGGAGCGCCTGGCCAAGGCCAAGGACTCCCGCGTGGTGCAGGTCATGGCCGGCCTGGCCGCCGAGCACGATGTGGTGCTGGTGGCCCGGGCCGACGGCACCATGGCCGCCGACGTGCGGCCGCTGGTGCGCCTGTCGGTGACGGTGATCGCTGAGCAGAAGGGCCGGCGCGAGGTCGGCTCGTCGGGCGGTGGCGGCCGCTTTGGCCTGGCGCACTTTGACGATGCGCTGGTGCAGGCCTATGTGGACGAGGCGGTGGACGCGGCCCTCACCAACCTGGATGCCCGCCCGGCACCCGCCGGCGAAATGACCGTGGTGCTCGGCCCCGGCTGGCCCGGCGTGCTGCTGCACGAAGCCGTGGGCCACGGCCTGGAAGGCGATTTCAACCGCAAGGGCTCCAGTGCGTTTGCCGGCCGTATTGGCCAGCGGGTGGCGGCCAAGGGTGTGACCGTGCTGGACGACGGCACCATCGCCGACCGCCGTGGCTCGCTGAACGTGGACGACGAAGGTCACACGACGCAGAAGAACGTGCTGATCGAGGACGGCATCCTCAAGGGCTATATCCAGGACGCGATGAACGCGCGCCTGATGGGCGTCAAGCCCACCGGCAACGGCCGCCGCGAGAGCTACGCCCACGTGCCCATGCCGCGCATGACCAACACCTACATGCTGGGTGGCGACAAAGCGCCCGAGGAAATCGTGGCCTCGATCAAGAAGGGGCTCTACGCCACCAACTTCGGCGGTGGCCAGGTCGACATCACCAGCGGCAAGTTCGTGTTCTCCGCCAGCCAGGCCTACTGGGTGGAGAACGGCAAAATCCAGTACCCGGTGAAAGGCGCCACGCTGGTGGGCAGCGGGCCCGAGTCGCTCAAGAAGATCAGCATGATCGGCAACGACATGCGGCTGGACAGCGGCGTCGGAACCTGCGGCAAGGAGGGTCAGAGCGTGCCCGTGGGCGTGGGACAGCCCACGCTGCGCATCGATGGCCTGACGGTCGGCGGCACGGCCTGAACATGGCCCCCACGCCCCGCCGCTGTGCAGGGCGCCGCTGCCGCACCCTTTGCCGTAAGAGCCGTGTCAAAACGGCTGTGCTACATTCGCGACCTATGCAAACCCGCGCCGCCATCTTTTTTGGCTTTTACTTTTGGTTCTCGGTCCCCGGCGGACGAGAGGCAACGGTGTAAGCGCGCAGAGCAACCGAACCCCCTCCAAACCGCCGGGCCCAAAGCCCGGCGGTTTTTTTTTCACCCCTTCATTTCCCAACCCTGCGAGGAGCTTTCGATGACCGCCAAGACCACTGCCGCCAGCGATGCCTGGTATGCGCGCCCGGCCGACAAGACCAGCCAGACCGACGACCAGCGCATCAAGGACATCACCGTGCTCCCGCCGCCCGAACACCTCATCCGCTTCTTCCCCATCGCCGGCACGGCGGTGGAGGGACTGATCAAGCAGACCCGCAGCCGCATCCACGACATCCTGCACGGCAAGGACGACCGCCTGCTGGTCATCATCGGGCCCTGCTCGATCCACGACCCGGCCGCCGCGCTGGACTACGCGCGCCGCCTCAAGCCGCTGCGCGAGCAGTACGCGGACACGCTGGAGATCGTGATGCGGGTCTACTTCGAGAAGCCGCGCACCACGGTGGGCTGGAAGGGGCTGATCAACGACCCTTACCTCGACGAAAGCTACCGCATCGACGAAGGCCTGCGCATCGCGCGCCAGTTGCTGATCGAGATCAACCGCCAGGGCCTGCCGGCGGGCTCCGAGTTCCTGGACGTGATCAGCCCTCAGTACATTGGCGACCTGATCGCCTGGGGCGCCATCGGCGCGCGCACGACGGAGAGCCAGGTGCACCGCGAGCTGGCCTCGGGCCTGTCGGCACCCATCGGCTTCAAGAACGGCACCGACGGCAACATCAAGATCGCGACCGACGCCATCCAGGCGGCCGCACGCGGCCACCACTTCCTGTCGGTGCACAAGAACGGCCAGGTCGCCATCGTGCAGACCAACGGCAACAAGGACTGCCACGTCATCCTGCGCGGCGGCAAGGCGCCCAACTACGACGCCGCCCACGTGGCCGCCGCCGTCAAGGAACTGGAAGCCGCCAAGCTCACGCCGCGCCTGATGGTGGACTGCAGCCACGCCAACAGCAGCAAGCAGCACGAGAAACAGCTCGATGTGGCGCGCGACATCGGTCAGCAGATCGCCTCCGGTTCGAAGAGCGTCTTCGGCGTGATGATCGAAAGCCACATCGAAGCGGGTGCGCAAAAGTTCACTCCTGGCAAGGACGACGTGCACAAGCTGGCCTACGGACAGAGCATCACGGACGCCTGCCTGGGCTGGGACGATTCGGTGCAGGCGCTGGAGGTGCTGTCGCAGGCCGTGCGCGCCGCTCGCCAGGCCGCTCGCTGACACGGGTCAAGCGTTGCCTTTGTCAAGAGCCAATGCACAGGATCGGGCGATCTGCTGCGCGCCCGCCACGTGGGTTGGCTGGTGCCCCGGGCGCTGTTAACCTCCTAGCTGCGCTGTGAGTCCGGCGCAACAGCGGTCTTTGTGCACCTGCCGTGTCGGCAGATGGAGGCCGCGGGAGCCCTTGTGGAGCAGCCGGTTCTGAATTTGGGGTTGTTGGGGTTTGACGCGCCCGCGGCGGCGCGCCTCGGTGCATGGGCGGCCCAGGTGCAGCCTGGGTGGCCCGAATGGCACAGCGGCGACCCGCACCTGGCCGACGCGTGGATGATCCATGGGCCCGGGGTGGACGTGCAGGGCCGCGACGGGGTGCTGATCCATCACCCGCACGGCAGCGGTGAACGGCTGATGCTCAACCGGGCCGAGGTGGACCGCCCGCTGGCTTTTGCCACCCCCTTGCCCGACGGTTTTGCCTCGGCCGAGTTCTTCGATGCCGACGACGAGGCCAGCGTCCGCCAGCGCCTGCAGCGCTGTGAGGCCTGGCTTCGGCCG
>NZ_JBPCSJ010000014.1:0-7180 GCF_051007235.1 Hydrogenophaga sp.
CCTGCGACGCTGCGCGTCTTCCCCCTCTCCTGCGGGAGGGGGACGCAGCCAGTGGCCCGGCGAAGCCGGTTCCACGGCTGCCCTGGAGGAGGCACGCGCTCCGGAGACGCCCTTGCCGCGCCTGGCCGGCGACGGCATCGTCTGGCTGCTGGTGCTGGCCGAGCTGCTGACCTTCGGCCTGCTGTTCGTCTCGTTCGCGGTCGCGCGGCATCTGCAGCCCGACGTGTTTGCACCCGGCCAGGCGGCGCTGAGCCTGCACACCGGTGCGCTCAACACCCTGCTGCTGGTGGCGGCCAGCTGGGCGGCGGTGCGCGCGGTGCGCTGTTTCGAGGCGGACCAGGGCAGGGCGGGTTCGCACTGGTTGCTGGCTGCGCTGGCCGGCGCCATCGGCTTCCTGGTGGTCAAGACCCACGAATTTGCGGGCAAGGTGCAGGCCGGCTTCGACTGGGCCACCAACGCCTTCACGCTGCTCTACACCCTGCTCACCGGCTTTCATTACCTGCACGTGCTGGTGGGCGCCATCGTGTTCGCCGTGCTCTGGTTCAAGGCCCGCGACGGCGCTTACGGGCGGTCCAACCACATGGCCCCCGCCTCGGGCGCCGTGTTCTGGCACATGGTCGACCTGCTGTGGATGGTGCTGTTCCCGCTGGTCTACGTCATCCGCTGAAGCTGGAGACCCTCATGCGATTCACCAGAACTGACACCGTCTTCGCGCTGCTCGCGCTCGCCACCCTGGCCAGCTGGTGGCTGGGCGAGGGCGCTGCCGCCAGCGGCCAGCACCTGGGCACCGTGGCGACGCTTGCCGTGCTCGCCCTCTCGGCCGTCAAGGGCGCGCTGATCGCGCTGGACTACATGGAACTGCGCCACGCCCCCGCGCTGTGGCGCCGCGCGGTGATGGGCTGGCTGGTGGTGGTGCTCGGGCTGATCGCGGTGGTCAGCGTCGGGCTGCGCGGCTGATCAGCGGCCCCGCCGCACCGCCCGCACCATCACCCCCCCGAACAGCACTAATGCCAGCGCGTGCCCGGCCCCGGCGGCCGCCAGTCCCGCAGGCCAGCCCGTGACCGTGGCCACCACCCGCAGCGCCAGGCTCGCGCCCAGCACCGCCAGCGGCAACAGTGCCCAGCGCGTGGGTTCGGGCCGCCAGCCGGCCAGCGCGGGTAGCATGATGGGCGCGTGGCCAAAGACCATGGCCATGACGAAGCCCAGCCAGAGCGCGTGCCAGGCGACGGGCTGGCCCAGCAGGCCGAGCATCGAAGCCGCCGCCAGCCAGACGTAGCCCACCACCAGGCAAATGGCGGTGTGCCCCGCCCAGCCCTTGGCGCGCCATTGCCGGGTGGCCACGTCCCAGCGCAGCAGCCAGGCGGCCAGCAGGGCCATGGCGATCCACCACAGCACCGCGGCCACACCGGGCCGCCACAGCGCCAGCAGCACGGCGGCCACCGAGCCGGCCCAGACCAGCAGGAAGGCCTTTGCCGCCCAGTCGGGCAGCTTCACCAGCCGCGTGAGCTCGCGCCGTTCGCCGGCGATGGTGAGCACCAGGAAGGCGCTCCAGCCGATGCGGGCGGCGTCCATCTGGCCCAGGGTGAAGGCGAGGTTGGCCAACAGCAGGGCCAGCGCGCCCGAGGCTTCCACCGCCAGCGGCAGCGACATGGCGCGGTGCGAACCGGCCCAGGCGTAGAGCCACACCAGCCCGGCGGCCGACCCGACCCACATCACGCCCGCGGCGGTCCACAGGCCCGCGCCCCAGGCCGGCCAGCCGCCCAGGGCCGCCAGCACCGGCACCCACAGGCCGCGCCGCAGCGCCACCACGCGTTCGAGCGCGATCAGGGCGCCGAAGAAGCCGGCCATCATCACCGCGCCGTGGGCGGCGATGGCGTGGGCGCCCGTGGGGCCAAAGTCCTGCGCGGGCAGACTGCCGAGGCGAACCAGGCCGCCGCCAACGGCGCCCAGCAAGTTGGTGATGGCCAGGAGCGCGGCCACGGCGATGGCCCAGCGGGGCAGGGGCAGCGGATCGGGCGCGCGCGCCGGGCGGGGCGGCGTCACCATCCGAAGCGCGCCCGCAGCGCCGGGGCCAGCCGCTCGGGCGACCACTCGGTGTCCCAGTCCATCTGCACGTCCACCGCGGTGCCGGGTGGGCAGGCGCGCTGCACGGCGGTCTGGGCGTCGTCCACCATCACGTCGGCCATGGGGCAGGTGGCGCTGGTGGGAATCAGCGTGACGCTGACGGCGTTGCCGTCGATGTGAACGTTGCCGACGACCCCCAGGTCCACCAGGTTCTCGCCCATTTCAGGGTCGTCCACGGTGGCCAGGGCGGCCATGACGGCGGTGTGCAGATCGGTGTGCGGTGGCTGTGTGTCCATGGGGCCCCACTGTGCAGGGTCCTTCTGCACCCATCCTTGAACTGGTTCAAGGACGATACCCGAGCAAAAAAGGAGGATTCCCCCATCGCAACCGATGGAGGGTTCCATGAGCCAGAGTCAGAGCGGGTTCACCAAGCAGATGGCCCGCAACATGTTTTACGGAGGCAGCCTGTTTTTCGCGCTGCTGTTCGCGGTGATCGTCTTCGACACCGAGCAACGCATCCCCGAGCGTTCCAACGCCAAGGCCATCACGCCCGCGGTGATCGCGGGCAAGAAGATCTGGGAGACGCGCAACTGCATCGGCTGCCACACGCTGCTGGGCGAAGGCGCCTACTTCGCGCCCGAGCTGGGCAACGTCTACAAGCGCCGAGGGGGCGACTTCATCAAGGCCTGGATACAGGCGCAGCCCACGGGCGCACCGCACCGCCGCCAGATGCCGCAGTTCAACCTGAACGAACAGCAGCTCAACGACCTGGTCGAGTTCCTCAAGTGGACCGGCGAGATCAACACCGAACAGTGGCCGCCCAACATCGAAGGCTGATCGGAGAAACACCATGACCATCGCAACACTCAAGTACCAGAGCCAGTCGGTCTCCAAGCTGTATTTCATCGCCGCCATGGCGCTGTTCGCCGGGCAGGTGATCTTCGGCATCACCCTCGGTCTGCAATACGTGATCGGGGACCTGTTTTTTCCGTACATCCCGTTCAATGTGGCCCGCATGGTCCACACCAACCTGCTGATCGTGTGGCTGCTGTTCGGCTTCATGGGCGCGGCCTACTACATGGTGCCGGAGGAATCCGAGACAGAGCTGTACAGCCCGCTGCTGGCCAAGATCCTGTTCTGGGTCTTCCTGGCCGCCGGTTCGCTGACCATCGTCGGCTACCTCACGCTGCCCTACGCCAAGCTGGCCGAACTGACCGGCAACGACATGCTGCAGACCATGGGACGCGAGTTCCTGGAGCAGCCCTTGCCGACCAAGATCGGCATCGTGATCGTGGCGCTGGCCTTCCTGTTCAACATCACCATGACGGTGCTCAAGGGCCGCAAGACCGCCATCTCGGTGGTGCTGCTGATGGGTCTGTGGGGTCTGGCGCTGTTCTTCCTGTTCAGCTTCGTCAACCCGCACAACCTGGTGCGCGACAAGATGTACTGGTGGTTCGTTGTCCACCTCTGGGTGGAAGGCGTGTGGGAACTGATCCTGGGTGCGCTGCTGGCCTACGTGCTGGTCAAGACCACCGGCGTGGACCGTGAAGTGATCGACAAGTGGCTGTACGTGATCATCGCCTTCGCGCTGATGACCGGCATCCTGGGCACGGGCCACCACTTCTTCTTCATCGGCCTGCCCGGCTACTGGCAGTGGATCGGCTCGATCTTCTCGGCCATGGAACCGATTCCATTCTTCATGATGACGGTGTTCGCCTTCAACATGGTGCAGCGCCGCCGCCGTGAACACCCGAACCAGGCCGCCGTGTTGTGGGCCGTGGGCACCTCGGTCATGGGCTTCCTGGGCGCCGGCCTGTGGGGCTTCATCCACACGCTCAGCCCGGTCAACTACTACACCCACGGTTCGCAGGTCACGGCCGCCCACGGCCACCTGGCCTTCTATGGTGCCTATGTGCTGGTGGTCATCACGCTGATCAGCTACGCCATGCCGACGCTGCGCGGCCGCATCGCCAACAGCCGCAAGGCCCAGTCCACCGAAATGTGGAGCTTCTGGATCATGACCATCGGCATGGCGGTGATGGTGCTGGCCCTGACCGGCGCCGGCATCCTGCAGGTGTGGCTGCAACGCATGCCCACCGAAGGCGCCATGAGCTTCATGGCCACGCAGGACCAGCTGAGCTTCTTCTACTGGACCCGCATCGCCGGTGGCGTGATCTTCCTGATTGGCCAGTTCACCTACTTCGCCAGTTTCTTCATCGGTGGCGAGCCGGTGCGCGCCGAGACCGTGACGGGTGCTGGTGGCGGCATGCTCGGTGCCCGCCCTGCATGACATGAACCACCCCTGCGCCGCCTTCGGCGTCACCCCCTCCAGGGGGCGATGCCAGCCGACTGGCCAAGCCAGATCGGCGGCATCCCTGGAAGGGTTGTCGCGGGCGTCGCAGATGTTGAGCAATCCAACCAGCAATGAGTGTTTCAGTCATGGACCACAGTGAACAGCAGCACCTGGTGAACGCACCGTTCTACGCCGAACAGGCCGGCGAGGTCGCGCTCTTCGAGCACGCCTTCCGCCAGCGCCTGCCGGTGCTGATCAAGGGGCCCACCGGTTGCGGCAAGACCCGCTTCGTGGAGCACATGGCCGCCCGCCTGGGGCGCCCGCTCATCACCGTGAGCTGCCACGACGACCTGAGCGCGGCCGACCTGGTCGGCCGCCACCTGATCGGCGAGCAGGGCACGGTGTGGGCCGACGGGCCGCTGGCCCGCGCGGTGCGCAGCGGCGCCATCTGCTACCTCGACGAGGTGGTCGAAGCCCGCAAGGACACCACCGTGGTGCTGCACCCGCTGACCGACGACCGCCGCGTGTTGCCCATCGAACGCACCGGCGAACAGCTGGTGGCGCCGCCGGGCTTCATGCTGGTGGTCAGCTACAACCCGGGTTACCAGAACCTGCTCAAGAGCCTCAAGCCCAGCACGCGCCAGCGCTTCGTCGCGCTGACCTTCGGCTACCCGGCGCCCGAGGTGGAGCGCGGCATCGTGGTGGCCGAAGCGGGCGTCGAGCCGGCGCTGGCCACCCGGCTGGTCAAGCTGGCCGAGGCGCTGCGCCGCCTGACCGACCACGACCTGGAAGAAACCGTGAGCACGCGCCTGCTGGTGATGGCCGCGCGCCTGGTGGCCAGCGGCCTGCCGCTGAAAGTGGCCTGCCGCTCGGCCATCGTCGATGCGCTGACCGATGACTTTGAAACCGCAGCCGCCCTCGACGAGGTCGTGCAGGCGATGCTCGGCACCTGAACCTGTTTGCAGCGGCGGCGCTGCGCTTTCCTCCTCTGTTTGTCACACCCCATGCAACGCCGCCGCCTCTTCTTCCAGCTGGGCTTTTTCGCCCTGTTCCTGCTGGCTCCCGCGCTGAACCTGCTGCGCTTCGACCTGCACGAGGCTCAGCTCTGGGTGCTGGGCCAGCGCTGGAGCCTGGGCATCGACGCCTTCCGTTCCGGCGAGATCACGGCCAACCAGGCCGCGATCCAGATCTTCGTCAGGGCCTTCCTGCCCGCCATCGCGCTCATCGTGGCCTTCCTGGCGGTGGCCTGGAAGTACGGCCGCCTTTACTGCGGCTGGCTGTGCCCACACTTCACGCTGGTGGAAACGCTCAACACCGCCTTGCACCGCGCCTGCGGCAAGCTCAGCATCTGGGACCCACACCGCACCTTGCGCGCCGGCGTGGAGACCTCAGCCCGCTGGTGGCCGGTGTTTTTCACGCTCTGCGCCGTGTTCGGCTTCCTGTGGGCGATCACGCTGCTGACCTACCTGCTGCCGCCGGCCGAGATCTGGGGTGGTCTGCTGGCAGGCACGCTCACACCCAACCAAGCGCGTTTCCTCATCGCGGGCTCGGTCATCTTCACGCTGGAGTTCGCCTTCGCACGCCACCTGTTCTGCCGCTTCGGCTGTGCGGTGGGCCTGTTCCAGAGCCTGGTGTGGATGGCCAACCCCAAGGGCATGGTGGTCGCGTTTGATCGCGACAACGCGCGCGATTGCCGCACCTGCACCACCGCCGCCTACCCGCAGGGCTCGGCGTGCGACAACGGCTGCCCCATGCGGCTGCACCCGCGCAACATCAAACGCATGATGTTCTCGTGCGTGCAGTGCGGGCAATGCCTCGATTCGTGTGAAGAAACGCGGACCGCGCAGACCAGCGAGCCACTGCTGGAATGGAAGGTCGGCGCCGACGCGGTGCGCGAAACCCTGCGCCAGCGCAAGGCAGAACGCGAAGCGGCCGCCGTCCTCGAAAGGAAGATCTGATGGAAGAGTGGGTCGGCCAACAGTGGGACCGCTTCATTCGCCGTGCGGCGCACCGCCAGCACGACGCGGCCGCCGTGTCGCTGAGCGAGGTGCAGCGCACGCTGGCGCTGATGTTCCGCGCCGCCGGCGGTGCGCACGCGGTGCGGCTGAGCCCGGCCAGCGAACGCCGCGTGGGCGGCGCCCGCGACTGGGTGCAGCGGATGGCCGGCACCGGCACGCACGCGGCCACCGGTCGGCTCGAACCCGAGGCGCTGTCGCTGCCGCCCAGCATCGCGGTGCACGCCGATCCAGCGCTCAACCGCTCGCTTTACCTGTGGCTGGCCGCGCTGGCCGCCCACATCGAACCCTCCGGCGACTGGATCGCCGACAACCTGGCCGCGCAGCAGCGCGTGCTGCCGTTGTTCCCCGGCTTGGCCGACCGTTTTGAGCGACTGCTGGCGGCCGAACGCGCCTTGCGGCCCGACCCGGCGCGCCTGCGTGGCCGCGCGGCCGAGGCCGAACGCCGTGTGCAGCAGGCCTTGGCCGGCCGGCTGGAGATGGGGCAGGGCGCCGCCGTCGGCGTGCAACCCGATGAGGTGGCGCCGGTCTGGATGTGGCTGGACACCACCGCCGCCGCCACCACGCAGCCGGTGGCGCGTGACCAGGAACCGGCCGAGGCGGGGGCGCCGCGCCCCGCCGCGCAGGACGGCCGCCGCCGCCGCGCCCAGGCCGTGGTGGACGAACGCGACAAGGCGCCGCTGATGATGTTCTTCCGCGCCGAGTCCATCTTGTCCTGGGGCGAGTTCGTCAAGGTCAACCGCGCCAGCGACGACGACGAGGACGGCAACGCGCTGAACGCCGCCAACGACATGGACGTGCTGGCCAT
>NZ_JBPCSJ010000015.1:0-7840 GCF_051007235.1 Hydrogenophaga sp.
TGTGAGGCCCTGCCACAGCAGCCAGGGCGTGAGCAGGTAGGCCGTCATGGCCGCGTACACCGCCGGGGTCTTGAGGTTCCAGTGCGAGCCTTCGTTGCGGTTGAAGACGTTGAACATCACGTTGGACCAGCCGTGCGTGGCGTTGAAGGCCACGGTGATGCCGATGGAGGGCAGGGCCAGCACGAACATGAGCGGCAGCGCCCACCAGCAGTCGCGCCGCCAGCCCAGGATGTGCACCGCGTAGGCAAAGCCCAGTAGGGCCGCGAAGTATTTGGAGAGGAAGGCCAGGCCCACGAACAGGCCGGCCAGCGCGTACCAGCCGGCGCTTCGATCATCCGCAGCGTTGGCGCGCAGGTAGCACCAGGCCGACAGCGCCATGAAGAGGATCAGCGGCGTGTCGGTGGTCACCAGCACGAACATCCACGACCAGGGCAGCACCAGGTAGACCGCACCGGCCAGCCAGGCGCCGGCCTCGCGTTCGGCGGGCAGGTGGCGCATGAGCACGTCGACGATGCCCAGCGCGATGACGCTGGTGACCAGCAGGGTGACGCTGCGCAGCACCAGGGGTGCGTCGCTGATGCCGTGCAGCACGGCCAGCAGCCAGCCCACCATGGGCGGGTGGTCCGAATAGCCCCAGGCCGGGAACACGCCCCACTGGTAGAAGAAGGCCTCGTCGCCGGTGAAGGGGAAGCCGGCGGCCAGCACCACCTTGAGCAGCAGGGTGCCGAAGAAGGTGGTCCAGAACAGGCGCCGGGCGGCGCCGATGGAAAAGTCAGAAACGTTCATCGCAATCAATCCTGTGGTCGGAGCACGTGTCTCATCGGGTCGAGAACACCGCGGAACCGGCTTTGCCGGGCCGCAGGTGTTGCCCCTTTGAGGGGCGGAGCGCAGCGACGGGGGTGGTCTAAGCTTCCAGGGCGAGCAGCGTGACGCCAGCGACGATCAGCGTGCAGGCGGCCACGCGCAGCCAGGAAAAGGGTTCGCCCAGCCAGAGCACGCCCGCGGCCATGGTGACCACGAAGCCCAGGCTGACCAGGGGGTAGGCCAGGCTTACATCCAGCCGCGACAGCACCCACAGCCAGAGCAGGGTGCTCAGGCCGTACAGGCCCAGGCCGAGCCAGACCATGGGGCTGGTGAGCGCGTGGGCGTAGGTGCCGCCCAGGTCGCTGCCGGGCGGTGGCGCCATGCCGCGCTTGAGCGCCAGTTGCGCGGCCGACGACAGCAGCACGCAGAAGACGGCGAGCGCCAGTGCGATGGTTTTCATGTCAGCGGCTCCACGGCGCTGCGCGCGACCTGCGACGTGCGAAACGGTCCAGTCCAGTGGCACCGCCGGGCCGGCTTTGCCGGACGGCCAGTGCCGCCCCCCTGCAGGGGGGTGACGCGAAGTGGCGCGGGGGGTGTTTCATGTCACAGCCCGATTTTGGCCACCAGGCCGATGCCACCGATCAGCAGCACCACCAGCCAGGTGAAACCGTCGCGCAGGGCGAACTGCAGCGGGTCTTCGCCGTGCAGTTCGCGCCGCCCGGTCTTGAGCCAGATGCGCATGACCCACAGCAGGGCCAGCGGCGCGGCGGCCCACAGCCATTCGGGCTGGCGGTAGTGCGCGCGGCTGCCCTGGCTGTCGATGTACAGGGTCAGCACCATCACGGCCAGAAAGCCCGAGGCCATGCCCATGGCGCGCAGCGACACCAGGTCGCGCGGCTGGTAGCCCCGGCCCGGGGCGGGCGGTTTGTCCTCGGCGGCCAGTTCTTCCAGTTCGGCGCAGCGCTTGACCAGCGCCAGGCTCAGGAACAGGAACATCGAGATCGCCAGCAGCCAGTTGGACAGCTCGACCTGCGCGGCCACCGCGCCAGCGCCGATGCGCAGCGTGTACAGCGCGGCCAGCACCAGCACGTCGATCAGCGGCAGGCGTTTGAGCTGCAGCGAATAGGCCAGGGTGGTGATGGTGTAGAGCAGCAACATGGCCGTGAAGCCGGCCGACACGTGCCACGCCAGCACGAAGGCCAGCGTGATCATGAGCAGGCCCAGCACCACCGCGTGCGGGATGGACACGCTGCCGGCCGCCAGCGGGCGGTGGCGCTTGAGGCGGTGCACGCGGTCGCTGGGCAGGTCCAGCAGGTCGTTGACCAGGTAGGTGGCCGAGGCGCACAGGCCGAACGCCACAAAGGCCAGCAGCACCGCGCCCCAGGCCGCAGGGTCCAGCGAATGCGCGGCCAGCAGCGGCACGAACAGCAGCGCGTTCTTGGACCATTGCTTGAGGCGGATCGCGCGCAGCACCGTCTTGAGCGATGGGGGCGTCTGCTCGAACACCTGCGCCTGCGGGTGTTCGCGCTGGAGCGAGGCCACGACCGACGGCGGCGCGTTGACCGCGACCGCTTCGGCCGCGCCGCTCCAGACCGACAGGTCGTCACGGCTGTTGCCGGCGTAGGCCCAGCGCTCGTGGCCCTGGGCGCGCGCATGCGCGGCGATGGCCTCGCGCTTGTGCGCACGACAGAGGTTGGGGCCGTCGGCTTCGGTGCCCAGCACGTCGTCGAACAGGCCCAGGTGGTCGGAGACCTCGCGCACGATGCGCGCGTCCGCTGCGCTGGCCAGCACCAGGCTGCGGCCCTGCTCGCGCTCGGTCATGAGGTGGCGCACAAAGGGCTCGTGGTAGGGCAGGGTGGCCGGGTCGGGGCGCACCGCATCGGCCAGCCGGCGCTTGAAGGCCGCCTTGCCCAGCGGCAGCCAGGTCAGCAGGCGCAGCAGGTTCAGCGGCTGGCGGCGCACCAGCAGCAGGGCCGATTCGTACAGCGTGTCGGTGGGCGTGAGCGTGCCGTCCAGGTCCACGTACAGCGGGCAGGGTGCGTCGGCGGTGGCGGTGGGTTCGGTCAAGCGCGGGTCCGGTGAAACAGCTGTGACGATTCTAGGGGTGCTGCCTGCGCTACCCTCGGTCGCCATGCCCCTCGACTTCTGGACCCACGCCCCCCTGCTGGTCGCCGCCGCCTTCGGTGCCGGCGCGCTCAACGCCATCGCCGGCGGCGGCAGCTTTCTCACCTTCCCGGCGCTGGTGTTCACCGGCGTGCCGCCCATCGTGGCCAACGCCACCAGTGCGCTGGCCGTCAGCCCGGGCTACCTGGGCAGCACGCTGGGCTTCAAGGCCGAGCTGCGCGAGCTGCCGGCGCAGCGCCTGCGGCGCGAAATGCTGATCGCCGCCATCGGTGGCGTGGCCGGCGCGCTGTTGCTGCTGGTCACGCCGGCCAAGCTGTTCACCGGCATCGTGCCGTGGCTGCTGCTGTTCGCCACCGTGCTGTTCGCGGCCGGGCCGGCGCTGGCCAAACGGGCGCAGGCCGCGTCGGCCGGCGGGCAGGGGCTGGCGCGCTGGCGCGAGCCGGGCCTGCTGGCGGTGGCCGTCTATGGGGGTTACTTCAACGGCGGTCTGGGCATCCTGCTCATGGCGCTGTACACGGTGGCGGGCGAGTCGAAGCTCAACACCGTGAACGCGCTCAAGAACCTCAATTCGCTGGTGCTGTCCTGGCTGTCGGTGGCGGCCTTTGTGCTGGCCGGCGCCATCGCCTGGCGCGAAGGCGTGCTGATGATGGTGGCCGCCACCGCGGGCGGCTACTTTGGCGCGCGCTGGTCGAAAACGCTTCCCGTGGCCTGGGTGCGGCGCGGCGTCATCACCACGGGCCTGGTGATGAGCGCGGTGTTCTTTTCACGGCTCTGAACCGGATTCAAAGGCCGATCCACGCCCCGGCGTGCTGCCAGGCCGCGAAGGCCAGGTGCCCCATGGACACCGCGTAGCCCACGCCCACCACACCGGTGGCGGCCGAGACCAGCAGGGCCAGGCCGTCGCGGAACAGCCAGCCTAGGCTCAGCAGCATCAGGCTGGTGCCGGGCAGCAGGTTGCCCAGCGGCAGCGGCAGAAAAATGAGGGCGGCCATCAGTGCGATCCACAGCGCCCACCAGACGCGGGTACTCGCGTGGCTCAGCCCGGTCCAGCGCGGGCGCAGCCAGCGTTCGGCGCGTTCGTAGGTCCAGGCCAGGCTGTGCAGGCAGCGCCGCGTCCAGATCTCGTTGAGCTGCACGGCGGCCAGCTTCTCGGGCAGCTGCAGGCTGTCGCGCCCGCGCAGCCAGGCCCAGGCCAGCGCGAAGATGCCCAGGCTGAGCACCGTGCCCGCGCCGGCCACCGGCAGGGTGGACAACAAGGCCATGACCATGAGCAGCACCGCGCCCGAGGCCTCGCCGTGCAGCTGCAGCAGCTCGCGCAGCGTCAGCCGCAGGGCGGTCGGGTCGGTCTCGCCCGCGGCGCGCAGCCGCTGGGCCATGCCATCTTTCATGGGCGAACCACCTGGCGTGCGGCCTGCATGGCCTGCCCGACCGAGGGCGCACGCCCCACCAGCACATGGGCCAGGCCGGCCAGCGCCAGCAGCGTGAACAGCCCCAAGCCCCAGCCCACCCACAGCAGCGGGCCGACCCAGGCCATCAGCGCGTCGCCCGCGGGCAGCACGGCGCCCAGCCAGCCCAGCAGGTCGGCGCTCCAGGCCTGCAGCGCGCCCAGCCAGGCGGTGTCGATCCACAGGTTCAGCCACTCGGGCAGCGGCGGCACCGGCAGGCTGGCCACGGCGCCGCCCGCGTCCTTGAGCGTGCCGGCGTCGATGGCGCCCAGCAGCCAGCCGGTGAGCTGGTGCGTGATCCAGACCAGACCGGTCCAGCCGGCCGCCAGCAGGGCCGTGAGGCCCCAGATCAGTGCTTTCATGGCGGTCACACCAGCACCGGGCGGCGCCAGGTGGCGCCCAGGGCGTCCAGCAGGGCCACTTCGCCATCGGCCAGGTGGCCGTCGGCCAGCATCAGGCCTTCGCACTGCTGCAGGATCAGGTCCTGCAGGCCCTGGTCGGTGATCTCGTCCATCAGCTGCTGGCGCGTGGCGGGGTCGACCTCGCCGGTCCAGCGGCCCTCGTGGGCCAGCAGCAGATCCTGGCAGAAGCCGTCCACCACGGCCTTGAAGGCTTCGGGTGTGAGTCCCAGCCGGGCGGGTGCCTGCTGGCGGTCCAGCGCGCGGATCTCGGTCATCGAGTACTGCCCGTCGGCCAGCATGGCCATGGCCAGCACGCGGGCTGCGGCTTCGGGGCTGTTGGTCGGATACGCTTGCATGCAGATCTCCTGGTGGGTGGGTGAAAGGTTCAGTCGTTGCTGCCGATGCCGAACAGGCTCAGCAGGCTGGTGAACAGGTTGAAGGCCGAGACGAACAGGCCGACCGTGGCCAGCACGTAGTTGGTTTCGCCGCCGTTGACGATGCGGCTGGTCTCGAACAGGATCAGACCCACCGACAGCAGGGCCACCATGCCCGAGACGGCCAGGGCCAGCGCCGGCATCGAGAAGGCGTAGGCCGCGATGCCCAGCACCAGCGCGATCAACATGCCGGCGAACAGGAAGCCGCCCATGAAGCTGAAGTCGCGCCGCGTGGTCAGCACGTAGGCCGACAGCGCCACGAAGGTGGCGCCCGTGGCGGCCAGCGCCGCGGCGATGGTGCCGGCGCCGCCGGGCAAGTCGAGCGTGCGCGTGAGCAGCGGGCCCAGGGTGTAGCCCATGAAGCCGGTGAGCGCGAACACGGCGGGCAGGGCCCAGCCACTGTTCTGCAGCTTGTGCACCGCGTACAGCAGGCCGAAGTAGCCCACCAGCGTGAGGATCAGGCCCGGCGCCGGCCAGGCGTTGGCCACCGCCAGCGCCGCGATGCCGGCCGCGAACAGCAGCGTCAGCGACAGCAGGCCGTAGGTGTTGCGCAGCACCTTGGCGGCCTGCGGGCGGTCCGCCGACAGAGACGTGCTGGCGGACCAGGAAGGACTGCGTTTGAGCGATTCCATGTGGTTTCTCCTTTCAGGGTGAACATGGGAAGCTCGAAGATAGGGATGCACTGCCTTCCAATAAAGCAGAGAATGCGTGATCCAGACTTCCGGAAAACCAGAGATGCAAGCGGAACTCAACTACAAGCACCTGTACTACTTCTGGGTCGCGGCCAAGGAAGGCGGCATGTCGCACGCCGCCGCGCGGCTGGGCATGGCGGTGCAGACCGTCAGCGCCCAGGTGCGGCTGCTGGAGCAGTCGCTGGGCTATGCGTTGTTCAAGCCGGCCGGCCGTGGCCTGGTGCTGACCGAGGCCGGCCAGACCGCGCTGCAGCTGGCCGAACAGATTTTTCTGCTGGGCGAGCAGCTGCCCGCCGCGGTGCGCGACGCCGCCACCCAGCACGCGGTGCGGCTGGTGGTGGGCATTTCCGACGGCCTGCCCAAGCTGGCCGTGCGCGACCTGCTGGAGCCGGTGATGGCCGAGCCGCACCTGCGCCTGATGTGCCACGAAGGCGAGTTCGACGACCTGCTGGCCGACCTGGCCCTGCACCGGCTGGACGTGGTGCTGTCCGACCGGCCCGCGCCCGCCAATCCCAACCTGCGCCTGTACAGCCACGCCATGGGCCACTCGCCCATGGGCTGGTTCGCTCCGGCCAACTGGCTGGCCGCGGTGCGTGAAGACTTCCCGGCCAGCCTGGCGCGCGTGCCGGTGCTGCTGCCCACGGCGCACGCCTCGGTGCGGGTGCGGCTGGACCAGTGGTTCGAGCGCCGTGGCATCGTGCCGCAGCTGGTGGGCGAATTTGAAGACAGCGCGCTGCTGACCACCTTCGGCTCGTCGGGCATGGGCGTGTTCCCCGCGCCCGAGCGCATGCGCGAGAAGCTGGAACAGGGCTACGGCCTGACCTGGATCGCGCCCTGCGACGAGGTGCAGGAGCACTTCTACGCCATCGGCACCGCGCGCAAGGTGCAGCACCCGCTGGTGCAGCGCCTGCTGGAGGCCCACCTGGCGGGGGCGTCGTGAGCGGCGCCGTGACCACACCGGCCGTGCACATGCCCTGGCCGGTGACCAGCCCGTTCCGCATGCGGCCCGGCCTGTCCAGGCTGGGGGCTGCAGCCGACCCGGTGCCCGACCTGTTCCTGCGCGACGCGCGGGCCGCCGCCTACGCCGATCACAAGCGCCGCGTGCTGGACGCGGTACCGGCGCGCGGTCTGATCGGTGAGGCCGACCCGGCCGTGCTGCAGGCCATCGCCGACGCCTACGCGGCCCAGACCGGGGTGGCGCTGGCTCCCGATGCGCGGGCGCTGGCCGAGGGGTTGCAGGAAGATTTCGTGGTCCTGCACGACGAAGTGGATGGGATGCGCACGCACTGCCTGTCGGTGTGTTTCCCGTCCAACTGGGACCCGGCCGAAAAGCTGGGGCTGGACTTTGGCGCCATCCACGCGCCGGTGGCCGACAACGCGCTGCTGCAGGCCGGTGGCCGCGGCATCGTGGACATGGCGTTTCGCCAGGCCCGCATGCTGCGCCACGTCTGGCTGCTCACGCCCAACGGCGACCTGGCCCAGCACCCCGAAACGCGCCGCACCCGCTGGGCCGACGCCGTGGCGGCGGCCGATGTGGCGGGCGGCCGGCTGATCGACCAGGTGTTCTTTCGCGTCGAACGCCAGACCACGCTGCCGCTGCCGGCGCTGCGGCGCGGCGTGTTCTTCATCCGCATCCTGGTGGCACCGCTGGCCGAGGTGCTGGCCGTGGCGCCCGAGCGCGCCGCCGAACTGTGCGAGGCCCTGCGTTCCATGAGCGAGGCGGTGGTCGACAACCGCGGCATGACGGCGGTGCGCGAGCGCCTGTGCGCCGAACTCAGACCGTCTTGACGGTCGTGCTGGGGCCATGGGCCTTGACCGATGCGAGGCCCTTGCCGTGGCGGCGTGGTGCACCGTGTCCGTCCAGCGGGCCCGCCGGGCCTTGCTGTCGGGATCCCCAGCCGGGGGGACGCGCTGCGGCTGGGCAGATGGCCGGTCTTCCA
>NZ_JBPCSJ010000016.1:0-2926 GCF_051007235.1 Hydrogenophaga sp.
GCGGTGGACGCGGCCACGCTGCAGACCAGCGACCCGCGCATCCACGCGCTGGGCGACTGCATCACCATCGCCGGCCAGGCCAGCCGCTACATCGAACCCATCGGCCGCCAGGCCCGCGCCATCGCCGCGCACCTCTGCGGCCGCCAGCCGGTGCCCTACGAAGCAAAACCAGCCGTGGTGCGGGTCAAAACCACCTCGCACCAGATGACCTTGCACTGATTGGTCCCCCCTGCGCCGCTTCGCGTCACCCCCCAGGGGGCGGCACTGGCCGTCCGGCAAAGCCGGCCCGGCGGTGCTCCCGACCGGTGCGCGTGGTGTTTGCGGTATTCTTACCGAATTGATATCGATCGATTTCGGACCAGACATGCCAGCCACCGCCACCCTCTCCAGCAAGTTCCAGATCTCGATTCCCAAGGCTGTTCGCGACGAATTGCAATGGGAAGCCGGGCAGGAGTTCGTCTTCATTCCCAAGGACAAGGGGGTGCTCATGATGCCGGTGCCTGGGCTCGACGAACTGGCCGGCATCGCCAAAGGTGCGCGCAAGGACGGCTACCGCGATCGCAAGGACCGCTACTGATGGCCGCGCCTTTGCGCGTCGTCGACACATCGGCCTGGATCGAATGGCTCATCGCCTCGGCCGTCGGCAAAAAGCTCGCCAAGGAGCTGCCTGAAAAAGCCCTCTGCATCGTCCCCACCATCGTGCAGCTGGAGTTGAGCAAGTGGCTGTGGCGCGAACTGGGTGAGGCGCAAGCCGACCAGGTGATCGCCTACACGATGAAATGCCGGGTGGAACCACTGGACACGGCGACCGCGTTGCTGTCTGCCGATCTGCACCGCCGGCACAGGCTCGCCACCGCCGATGCCATCGTCTATGCGACGGCGGTGCAGCACGGCGCCGAACTGCTGACGTGCGATGCGCACTTCAAGGACCTGCCAGGCGTGGTGCTGTTTCCCAAGATCGCTGCCCGGTGACACCGACGCGCCACACGGCGCACGTGCCCTCAAGCCAGGGCACCCGTGGAACGGGCTTTGCCCGGCCACAGGGTGCGTCCCCCCGCGCAGCAGGGGGGAAGCCGCGTGAGCGGCGCAGGGGGGTCAATATTGTTTATACGGCAGGAACTTGCCCGACATCACGATGTTCACGCGGTCGCCGTTCGGGTCGGCCTGGCGCTGCAGGTCCATCTTGAAATCGATCGCGCTCATGATGCCGTCGCCGAACTCTTCGTGGATCAGTTCCTTGAAGGTGGTGCCGTACACGCTGACCAGTTCGTAGAAGCGGTAGATCAGCGGATCGGTGGGCACGCTGGTGGGCAGCGAGCCCTTGTAGGGCACGACCATGAGCCACTTCTGCTCGTCGGCGCTCAGGCCGAAGATCTTGCCCAGCACCTTGGCCTGGGCCGGCGTGGCCGTCATCTGGCCCAGGCACAGGGCCGTGGTCCACTCCTTGGACTGGCCCACCTTCTTGGCCACATCGGCCCAGCTCAGGCCCTTGGTGACTTTGGTGGTGATGATTTTTTCGGTGACGGCGAGTCGGCTCATGGTGTTGCCTCTTGGTGTTGAAGAAGAAAAGGAAGGGGGTGTTCGTCAATGCGCTTTCGCGCGACTGACGAGGAAATCAACGATGTGATTTCTGAGGTCGTAGTAACCGTCCAGGTGGTGCAGCTGAGCGCGGGTGCGGCTGCGCGGCAGCGGGTTGACCACCACCTCGGCCATGCCGCCGGGGCGGTAGCCCTGATCGGTCTCCTGGCCGTTGGTCATGAGCAGGATGCGGTCGGCCAGCAGGATGGCTTCGTCCACGTCGTGGGTGATCATGAACACGGTCTGGTGCGTCTCGCGCACGATGGCCATCAGCTCGTCCTGGATGGTGCCCCGCGTGAGCGCGTCCAGCGCGCCGAAGGGTTCGTCGAGCAGCAGCATCTTGGGCTGGATGGCGAAGGCGCGTGCGATGCCCACGCGCTGCTTCATGCCGCCCGAGAGCTGGCTGGGCTTCTTGTCGATGGCGGGCAGCAGGCCCACCAGCGCGACGAACTTTTCGACATGCACGTTGACCTGCGGCGTCTTCCATTCGGGCCAGCGCGACTTGACCGCAAAGGCGATGTTCTGCCGCACGGTGAGCCAGGGCATGAGCGCGTGGCTCTGGAACACCACGCCGCGCTCCAGGCTGGGGCCGGCGATTTCGCGGCCGTCCATGAAACAGTGGCCACTGGTGGCGGTGTCCAGCCCGGCGAGCACGTTGAGGATGGTGGTCTTGCCGCAGCCGCTGTGGCCGATGATGCAGACGAACTCGCCCTTGTCGATGGTGAACGAGACATCGGCGAACACCGGCTTGTCGGCCTGGTAGGCCTTGGCGAGCTGTTCGACCTTGAGAAAACCGGACATGGGGGAAGCCTTTTCGGTGGGGGCGTTCACACGCGCTGCAAGGGTGGCGAGGGCTGCGAGAGGGGTGCTCTGGCGCACGCTGGTGTCACTCCACATAGGTCACCGCCTTCTGCAGCTGCGCGAACATCAGGTCCAGCAACATGCCGACCACGCCGATCAGCAGCACCGCGAAGATCACGTTGGTGAGCGACAGGTTGTTCCACTCGTTCCACACGAAGTAGCCCACGCCGGTGCCGCCCACCAGCATCTCGGCCGCCACGATCACCAGCCACGCAATGCCCATGCTGATGCGCATGCCGGTGAGGATGGTGGGCGCCGCGGCGGGCAGGATCACGTGGAAGGCCTTGCGGATCGGGTTGACTTCGAGCGTGCTGGCCACGTTGAGCCATTCGCGTTTGACCGAGGCGACGCCGAACGCGGTGTTGATCAGCATCGGCCAGATCGAGCATATGAAGATCACGAAGATGCCGCTGACGTCGGAGTCCTTGAGGGTGTAGAGGGCCAGCGGCATCCAGGCCTTAGTATTTTTGGTATTGAGCACCTGAAG
>NZ_JBPCSJ010000017.1:0-14067 GCF_051007235.1 Hydrogenophaga sp.
CACCTACATCGTGGTCACGCCGCAGGGCACCAAGGTCAAGATCACCGAGCCCAACGGCTCGCGCCACGAGCTGCTGGACATCACCTGGGAAGACGATGTGTTTTTCTGGTGGGATGACTTGGATGCGGTGGTGTTGAGGGACTGACACATGTCAGTCTCCCCCCGCGCCGCCTTTGGCGTCACCCCCCGGAGGGGGGCGATGCGTGTGGCCCGGCAGAGCCGGGTCCACCGCATCCTCGACTTGAGTCCCTTCTCGGCCACATTTCTTTGTTAAGGAGCAGGACGTGTCTTCATCCTCGCTACCGGTTCCAGGCAAGCGCTTCGTCATCGGCGTGCCCTATGTCTGGCTGTTCGTCTTCTTCTTCCTGCCCTTCCTGATCCTGCTGTACATCAGCTTCGTGGACCAGGGCGAGAGCATCAACCCGTTCAAGCCGATCTGGGACCCGGAGACGGGCATCCTCGCGCTCAAGTACGAGAACTACTGGACCATCTTCCGCGACGGTGAAGGTGGCGCCCTGTTCAAGACCATCTACATCGAGGCCTACCTGCGCTCGATCTGGTACGCGCTGCTCACCGCCTTGCTGTGCCTTGGCATTGGCTACCCGTTCGCCTACTTCATCGCCCGCTCGCCGGCGGCGGTGCGCCCGGCTTTGCTGATGATGGTGATGCTGCCGTTCTGGACCTCGTTCCTGCTGCGCGTCTACGCCTGGAAGGGCATCCTGGCCGACCAGGGTGTGGTCAACAAGGTGTTGATGTGGGTGGGCATCATCGACGAGCCCATCCTCATGCTCTACACCAACGTGTCCATGCTGGTGGGCATGACCTACGTGTACCTGCCCTTCATGGTGCTGCCGCTGTACGCCAACCTGGTGAAGATGGACTTCCGCCTGCTCGAAGCCGCGTACGACCTGGGCACCACGCCGTTCAAGGCCTTCTGGCTGGTGACGGTCCCGCTGTCCAAGGCCGGCATCATCGCCGGCTTCATGCTGGTGTTCATCCCGGCGCTGGGCGAGTTCGTGATCCCCTCGCTGCTGGGCGGTCCGGAGAACATCATGATCGGCCGCGTGGTCTGGGACGAGATGTTCACCAGCAACAACTGGCCGCGCGCCTCGGCGCTGGCGGTGGTGATGATCCTGCTCATCATCGTGCCGCTGGCGATCTACTACCACTACACCGGCGAACAGGCCGACAAGCGCTGAACGGAGGACACCATGCGATTCCTCGAAAAACACTTCGGCAAGGGCTGGATGGCCCTGACCTACCTGTTCCTGTACCTGCCGCTGTTCTTCATGATCGTGTTCAGCTTCAACAGCACACGGCAGGACGCGAACTTCACCGGCTTCTCGCTGCGCTGGTACGAGGCGCTCACGCGCGACACCAAGATCGTCGAGGGCTTCTGGCTGTCGGTGAAGGTGGCCACCGTGACGGGCGTGCTGTCGGCTGTGCTGGGCACCTTCGCCGCCTTCGTGCTGGTGCGTTACCGCAAGTTCCTGGGCCGCACGGTGTTCTCGGGCATGGTCAACGCGCCCCTGGTGATGCCCGAGGTGGTGATCGGCCTGTCGCTGCTGCTGCTGATGGTGGGTGCGCAGAACGTGTTCGGCTGGCCCGAGCGCGGCATGCTGACCATCATCCTGGGCCACACCCTGCTGGGCATGGCCTACGGCATGGTGGTGATCCTGAGCCGGTTGATGGAGATGAACCGCAGCATCGAAGAAGCCGCCATGGATCTGGGGGCCCGCCCCCACGAGGTGTTCTTCCTCATCACGCTGCCCAACATCTTCCAGGCCATCCTGGCGGCCTTCCTGCTGAGTTTCACGCTCTCGTTTGACGACGTGGTGATCTCCGAATTCCTCTCCGGCCCCGGCGTCTCCACGCTGCCGCAGGTGATCTTCGGCTACGCGCGCCGCGGGATCAACCCGACCATTTACGCCGCGGCCACTCTGCTGATCGTCACCGTGACCATCGTCATCGTGGCCTACAGCGTGTGGGTGGCGCGGCAGACGCGCCAGCGCGAGCGGGAGATTGCGGCGGCCACGCGCGCCGAATTGGCGGCCCTGTCCACGGTGAAGTGAGCCGCGACAGACCGCACAGCGAAGCAGGCCCTTGGGCCTGCTTTTTTATGCCCGTTTCAGACCACTGGACGCTCGTGTGCACGGGAAAGTGGATCGATCAAATCCATGGAATCCGGCGTAGCATGGGGCCAATTCAATGTGGAGATCCGTGCCCATGTCCGTCACTTCGACCCTTGCTTCCAGCGTTTCTTTCGACGGCCGCGCCGTCATCAACGGTGAACGCGTCGCCGCCCGCGACGGCCAGACCTTCGACTGCATTTCGCCGGTCGACGGCCGCCTGCTGACCCAGGTGGCGCGCTGCGGCCAGAGCGACATCGACGCCGCCGTGGCCGTCGCCCGCGCCGCGTTCGAAGACCGCCGCTGGGCTGGCAAGGCACCGGCCATCCGCAAGCGCATCCTGATCAAGTTCGCCGAGCTGATCCAGGCCAACGGCGACCTGCTGGCCCTGACCGAGTCGCTGGACATGGGCAAGCCCGTCAAGTACGCCAAGGGCGTGGACGTGAACAGCGCGGCCAACTGCGTGCGCTGGTACGGCGAGGCGGTGGACAAGGTCTACGACGAGATCGCACCCACGCCCGACACCGCGCTGGCCCTGATCACCCGCGAGCCGGTGGGCGTGGTCGGCGTGATCGTGCCCTGGAACTACCCCATGATCATGGCCGCGTGGAAGATCGCGCCGGCGCTGGCGGCGGGCAATTCGGTGGTGCTCAAGCCGTCGGAGAAGAGCCCGCTGACCGCGCTCAAGCTGGCCGAGCTGGCGCTGGAAGCTGGCATCCCGGCTGGCGTGTTCAACGTCGTGCCCGGTTACGGCCCCGAGGCCGGCAGCCCGCTGGCGCTGCACATGGACGTGGACTGCATCGCCTTCACCGGCAGCACCCGCGTGGGCAAGCAGATCCATGTGATGGCCGGGCAGAGCAACCTCAAGCGCGCCTGGACCGAGCTGGGCGGCAAGTCGCCCAACATCGTGTTCGCCGACTGCCCGGACCTGGACAAGGCGGTTGAGGCCTCGGTGGGCAGCATCTTCTTCAACCAGGGCGAGAGCTGCAACGCGCCTTCGCGCCTGTTCGTTGAAGCGAGCATCAAGGACGCCTTCCTGGAAAAGGCCTTGAAGCTGGTGCCCAACTACCAGCCGGCCAACCCGCTGGACAAGAACACCGTCATGGGCGCCATCGTCGACCAGGTGCAGCTGGACAACGTGATGCGCTACATCGGCCTGGGCCAGAGCGAGGGTGCGAAGCTGCTGGCCGGCGGCGAACGCGTGGCGCCGGTGGCCGGCGGCTGCTACGTGCAGCCCACCATCTTCGACGGCGTGACCAACAGCATGACGATTGCGCGCGAAGAGATCTTCGGGCCGGTGCTGTCGGTGCTGTCGTTCACCGACGCGGCCGACGTGGTCAAGCAGGCCAACGCCAACATCTACGGCCTGCAGGCCGCCGTCTGGACCCGCGACATCAACAAGGCGCACGGCGTGGCGCGCGCGCTGCGCGCGGGCACGGTGCACGTGAACTCGTACGACGAGGACGACATCACCGTGCCCTTCGGTGGCTTCAAGCAGAGCGGGGTGGGGCGCGACAAGTCGCTGCACGCGTTCGACAAGTACACCGAGTGCAAAACCACGTGGATCAGGATCGACAGTCCTGTGTAACACCCCCCTGCGCCGCTGACGCGGCTTCCCCCCTCTCTGGCGCGGCTGCGCCGCTTGGAGGGGGGACGGCACTGGCGGCCGGGCAAAGCCCGTTCCGCGGTGCCCCTGGATCAGACACCTCGCGCCGACTGGGCGCATTCTTTGGAGACTGTGATGAACGCCATGAACGACATCAAGACCGACCACACCAACGCTGCCTGGCACGCGCGCCGGCAGGCGGCCACGCCGCGAGGCGTGGGCGTGATGGGGGACTTTTTCATCGAGCGTGCGAAGAACGCCGAGTTCTGGGACATCGAGGGGCGGCGCTTCATCGACTTCGCGGGCGGCATCGCGGTGCTCAACACCGGCCACGTGCACCCCAAGGTGCAGGCGGCGATCGCGGCGCAGCTGCAGCGTTTCACCCACAGCTGCTACCAGGTCGTGCCCTACACCGAATACGTTGCACTGGCCGAGCGCATCAACGCCATCGTGCCCATCGAAGGCCCGGCCAAGACGGCCTTCTTCTCGACCGGTGCCGAGGCGATCGAGAACGCCATCAAGATCGCGCGCTCGTCCACCGGCCGCAGTGGGGTCATCGCCTTCGGCGCCGCCTTCCACGGTCGCAGCCTGTTCGCGGTGGCGCTGACCGGCAAGGTCCAGCCCTACAAGGCCGGCTTCGGCCCGTTCCCGCCCGAGATCTACCACGTGCCTTTCCCCTGTCACTGCAGTTCGCTCGAGGACACGAAGAAGGCGATGGAACACGTGTTCAAGTGCGACATCGAGCCCAGCCGCGTGGCGGCCATCGTCTTCGAGCCGGTGCAGGGCGAGGGCGGCTTCAACCCGATCCAGCAGGAAGCCGTGCTGTGGCTGCGCCAGCTGTGCGACCAGCACGGCATCTTGCTGATCGCCGACGAGGTGCAGACCGGCTTCGCGCGCACCGGCAAGATGTTTGCGATGGAGCACTACGGCGCCAAGCCGGACCTGATCACCATGGCCAAGAGCATGGCCGGCGGCACCACGCTGTCGGCCGTATCGGGGCGGCAGGCGGTGATGGACGCGCCATCGCCCGGGGGCCTGGGTGGCACCTATGCGGGCAACCCGCTGGCCATTGCCGCATCGCACGCGGTGCTGGATGTGATGGCCGAGGAAAAACTGCCCGAGCGCGCGCAGATCCTCGGCGATCGGCTGGTCGCGCACCTCAAGGCCCACCAGGCGAAGCAGCCACGCATCGTCGACGTGCGCGGCCTGGGCGCCATGGTGGCGGCCGAGTTCGTGGACGCTGCCGGCGCGCCCGACGCGGACACCACCAAGAAGATCCAGGCCGCGGCCTTGAAGCGTGGCCTGCTGCTGCTGACCTGCGGCGTGTACGGCAACGTGATCCGCTTCCTGTTCCCGCTCACCATCGAAGACAGCGTGTTCACCGAGGCGCTGGGCGTGCTCGACGCCGCTCTGGCCGACGCCTTGTCCTGATCAAGCCTCTTCACACCAGCCGGGCTCGCCCGGCTTTTTGTTGCCTGGAATCCGCATGGCCCAGCCCAGCCTCGAACAACGCATCCAGACCCTGCGCGAGCAGGGCGTCCACACGGTGATGGCCACCTTCACCGACCTGCACGGCGTGCCCAAGGGCAAGCTGCTGCCGCTCGAAGGGCTGCCCGACGCGGTGGCGGTGGGGGCCGGCTTTGCGGGCCCCAGCATCTGGGGCACCGGCCTGCCACGCATGGGGGCGCGCAGCGAATACTTCGGCCGTGTGGTGCCCGAGAGCCTGCGACCGCTGCCCTGGTTGCCGGGCGTGGCCCATGCGGTGTGCGACGGTTTTGCGGGCGGCGAGCCGCTGGAGACCTGTTCGCGCCAGCTGCTGCAGCGCCAGCTGGCCCGGCTGCGCGAGCGCGGCTGGACGTTACACGTGGGCATCGAGCCCGAGTTCTTCCTGCTGCGCCGGGGCAATGACGGGCGCTGGGGCGTGGCCGACGGCGAGGACCGGCTGGACAAACCGTCTTACGACCTCCAGGCCATCGTGCGCAACCACGGCTTTCTGGACGACATGCGGCGCCATCTCACGGCATTGGGCTTCGAGCTGCAGCAGATGGACCATGAAGACGCCACGGGTCAGTACGAGATCAACTACCGCTTCGACGAGGCGCTGGCCGCGGCCGACCGCTACCAGCTCTTCAAGCTGACCGCGCACGCGGTGGCGCAGGCTCACGGCAGCACCTTCAGCTGCATGCCCAAGCCACTGGCGGGCGCGCCAGGCAGCGGCCTGCATTTTCACCTCAGCCTGACCGATGCGCAGGGAGCGGCGGTGATGGCCGATCCGGCAGGTGCGCTCGGCCTGAGCCTTGCCGGGCACCAGTTCGCTGCCGGCCTGTTGCACCATGCCGACGCCCTGGCCGCGCTCTGCGCGCCCACCGTCAACAGCTACAAGCGTCTGGCCAGCAGTGCCAGCGCGTCCGGCACGACCTGGTCGCCGGTGTGGAAGACGGTGGGCGACAACAACCGCACCTGCCTTGTGCGCACGGTGGCGGGGCGCATCGAATGGCGCCTGCCCGACCCGTCATGCAACGTGTACGCGGCGCTGGCCGCCACGCTGGCCGCCGGGATGGACGGCATCGACCGCGGGCTGTCCCCCGAGCCGCCCTGCGACGAAGACCTGTACCAGCGCCAGGCCAGCGGCCAGGCCATGCCTCCGCGCCTGCCGCGCGACCTGCACGACGCCCTTGCCGCGCTGCGGTCCGATGCCATCCTGTGCGACGACGTGGGCGCCGCGTTCTGCGAACAGTTCTGGTTGCTCAAGCGCGCAGAGTGGGACGCCTACGCGCAGCAGGTGAGCGACTGGGAGCTGCGGCGTTACGCCGACGCAAGTTGAGCCGCCCATGAAAAAGGCCACTGCATGCAGTGGCCTTGTGTTCGCTGACAGCGGCCGAAGCCGCCAGCATCAGAACGTGTGCTTCAGACCGAAGCCGACGCGCGAATCCACGCCACCCAGGGTCACAGCATCGACGTTGTCGTTCCGCAGACCACCGTAAACCGTGGTGCGCTTGGACAGCGAGTAGGCGGCTGCCAGGCCAAAGCCCGTGGCGGTACCACCAGCGTCCAGCTTGGCGCGTGCGTAGCCAGCCGACAGGGTCAGGTTGGCCGACAGGGGGACGTCAACACCCAGGGTCAGATCCTTGGACACGTCCTTTTCAACGCCGTAGCCCGCCAGAATCTTGGCAACGCCCAGGTCGTACGAACCGTTCAGGCGTGTGAAGGTAGTGCTTGAACCACTGGCGCTATCGCGCTGGTAGCCCAAGCTCACGTACACCGGGCCGCCTTCATACTTGACGTGGAAGGCGGTGGCCTTGTTGCCGGGCTTTTGCTTGAGGCTGGTGCTGGCCGCGCCGCTGAAACCACCGAAGTCCGGCGAGGCGTAGTAAATGTTGCCGTCAGGCTTGTAGTTGTAGTCGTTCAGCGTCGGCAGGAACTTGGTGGGCGACAACACCGAGTCAAACACCGGGCTGGTCGCGGCGGCCACATCGTCGTAAGCGGTGTAAACACCACCCAGGCGCACTTCGCCGAACTGGTTGCTCAGGCCCACATAAGACTGGCGGTCAAAGCCAGCTGCTGCGCCGCTGGTCAAATCGACGCCCTTTTCCAGCAGGAAGTTGGCTTTCAGGCCGCCGCCGAGGTCCTCTGTGCCCTTGAAGCCGATGCGGCTGCTGCTGACACCACCGCTGGTCATCTTGGCAGCGACACCTTTGTCCTTGTGGATCACCACGTCGGCGATGCCGTAGAGGTTCAGGCTGGACTGGGCGGATGCGGCGGACATGGCGCCGAGGGCTGCCAGAGCAATCAGGGACTTTTTCATGATGGATTGGTGTAGTTGGGTTGATGAGGCGGGCGTTCCATACGCACTATTTAACTATATCGACTAGATGGAAACCCGAGGCTGTCGCTGGTCGACTGCTCCCCCAATGGTCCAGAAATTGATACATTTTTGCAACAATTGACGTGGGTTTATGGCGATCGAGGTGCATCAGGATCCGCGGAGGGGCGGCCATGGTCTTCATAATCCGCAGGCTTTGACCGCTCAATCCCCCGCCAAAACCTGGACCAAGACCGCCGACCGGCCTTTGCGCAGCCTGCGCAAATCGCTGGGCGTCTGGCTGTTCGCTCACTTGGTGGGCGTGCCGGTCCCTTGGGCCGCAGCGCGCCAGACCAATGGCCGGACCTTGCTGGCGTACGAGCACGACCGCCTGCTGGCCCTGGCCGCTGCCGGCGAGCGCGTGCCGCCGGTGCTCGCGTTCGATGGTCACAGCCTGGTGTCGGGGGACATCGGTACCACGCTGGACCATTGTTTGCACGTCACGCCGGCGGCCGAGCGCCTGTCGCTCATGTGCGCTGCTGCGGCCGATCTGGCCGCGTTTCACGCGCGCGGGCATTGGCATGGCGGGGCACAGACACGCAACATGACCTGGGACGGGCAGCACTTTGCCCGCCTGGATTTTGAAGAGCGCTTGCAGCCAGGCATGCCGCTGGCCACGGTTCAGATCTACGACGCACTGCAGCTGATCCTGTCGCTCACGCGTTACCTGCAATTGCAAGGACCCCAGGCGGTGCAGGCGGTGCTCAGCGCTTACGCCGACACGCCGGCCACGCGCGACCAAGTGCCCGACCTGCGGGCGTTCCTGCGCCGCCTGTTGCCGCGGCTGCAGCGCGTGTCGCGCATGGCCGCCTGGTCGTCGCGGCTGGACCGTTCGCGCGAGCTGGAGCGGCTGCGCACGGTGCTCGACGGCATGGCTGCGTTTGTGCGGGAAGCGCCACCGCGCGCCTGACCGTGCGCCGCGGCGGTGTCAGGTCCGGTACCCCGGGTCCAGCCGCTCGACCTTGCGCAGCAGGGCGGGCCAGGCCAGCTGGGCGCCCTGGCCTGCGGTGGCGATTTTCATCACCTCGCCCATGCCCGCGAGGATGCGTGGATCGATCGGTGTGAGTTCGCCGCTGCCGGCCAGCGCGTCGATCTGGATGCGGCAGGTGTTTTCCAGCGTGTACATCGACAGGAAGGCGTCGGCGATGCTCTTGCCCACGGTGAGCAGGCCGTGGTTGCGCAGCACCAGGTAGTTGGCCGCACCCAGGGCGGCCTGCAGGCGCGGCTTCTCGTCGGGGCGGAAGGCCACGCCTTCGTAGTCGTGGTACGCCAGCGATGCCAGCACGAAGGTGCTTTGCTGGCTGATGGGCAGGATGCCGGCCTTCTGCGCGCTGACCGCCACACCCGCGCGGGTGTGGGTGTGCAGCACACACTGCGCCTCGGGCCGCGCCTCGTGCACCGCGCTGTGGATCACGAAACCCGCCGGGTTGACCGGGAAGGGCGAGTCGATGAGTTTGTTGCAGGCCATGTCGACCTTGACCAGGCTGGACGCCGTGATCTCGTCGAACATCAGCCCGTAGGGGTTGATCAGGAACTGGTGCTCTCCGCCGGTGACGCTGTCGGGCAGCTTGGCGCTGATGTGGGTGAAGACCAGGTCGGACCAGCCGTAGGCGGCCACCAGCCGGTAGCAGGCCGCGAGGTCGCAGCGCAATTGCCACTCTTCGGCGCTGACCACGTCTTTGAGCGAGGGGGTGTTGAGCATGCCGTGTCTCCTGCGCCGCGTCGGGGCGAGCGGCTGGAGCGACATGGTCGCGCGCAGAGGGGCGAGGCGCTGTCTCTTGCCAGACAACCTGGCCGGCGCGAAGCGCTTGGGTTCAGCGATCACGGCGGAACCGGCTTGGCCGGGCCGCACGTGATGTCCCCTCTCAGGGGGTAAGCCGCGCAGCGGCGCAGGGGAGCCTTACTTCTTCATGCTGCAGGTGTTGAAGCCCAGGATGGCGTACGGCGGGCACCAGCCCATCAGGCCGGTGGCCAGGGGCACGATACCGATGTAGCCCCAGACGCCGATGGTGCCGGTGGCGGCGGCGGCGATCAGGGCCAGGCCGGCAGCGATGCGGATGGTGCGGTCAACGCCGCCAACGTTCTTGGTCATGAAAATCTCCTGGTGAGGGTGGGAACACATGTCCGTCGGGCGGAACATGGGCGTATTGAAACGCCATCGCCAGGCCCTGTATGTGACCGTGGTCACACAGCGTGCCGCTGCCGTGTTCAGCCGCCGGCCGCCACCGCGCGCAGGCGGGCGCTGTCGCGGATGGTGATGCTCTCGCGCGAGAGTTCGACCAGTCCGTCGCGTTCGAAGCGGTGCAGCAGGCGGCTGACGATTTCGCGCACCGTGCCCAGCTCGTCGGCCAGTGCCTGGTGCGTGGTCTTGAGCGTGGTGCCGTGGCCGAGCAGGGCGGCGGCCAGCCGGCTGTCGAGCTTCTGGAAGGCGATGGCCTCGATCAACCCGGTGAGATCGGCCATGCGGGCGGCGAACAGACCCAGCACGTAGTGCCGAAAGCCTGGGTCGGCCAGTGCGGCCCGGAACTGGGGTGGCGCCAGCAGGCACAGCATGGTGTCGCTGGTGGCCACGCCGCGCGCCGAGAGCGGCTGCTCGGCGAACAGGCTGGCCGAGGACACGAGGCACATTTCGCCCGGCGCCACGCGGTACAGCTCCAGCTCGCGGCCGTTGGCCGCGCTGCGCGAGACCTTGACCTCGCCCCGCAGCACCAGCGGGAAGCCCTGGCAGGCATCGGCCTCGCGGAACAGCTGGGTGCCCGCCGGCACCGACACCGGCGCCAGCCCGGGCAGCAGTGCCGGCAAGGCGCCCAGCACGGGGTAGAGCGCGAGCAGTTCGGGCGGCACGGGGTTGTTCATGAAGCCATTGTAGGAGCCGCTGGACGGGCGCGTGATCCGAACGAATGGTTGAAGTTCGTTCGAATCATTTGAATGCAAACTTCAAGCAGCTTCACCCTGCCGCCGGTGGGGGCTGCCTAAACTGGCGCTATGTCATCTGCTGCTGTCACCCGTTACCACCCCCTGGCCCGCGCCCTGCACTGGTTGCTGGCGCTGGGCATCGTCGGCAACTTTGCGCTGGGTCTGTACATGTCCGACCTGCCGTTCTCGCCGGCGCGCCTGCAGTACTACAGCTGGCACAAGTGGGCGGGCGTGCTGGTGCTGGCTTTCTCGGCCGTGCGCCTGCTCACCCGCCTGCTGTCCCCGCCGCCGGCTTTGCCGGACGCTGTCGCATCGACCATGCCCGGCTGGCAGAAGCTGGCCCACCACGCCACGCATGTGGCGCTGTACGCCCTGTTTTTTGCGGTGCCGCTGACCGGCTGGGCTTACAGCTCGGCGGCCGGTTTCCCCGTGGTGCTGTTTGGCCTGCTGCCCCTGCCGGACTTTGTGCCGGTGAGCGAAGGCCTGGCCGATGTGCTCAAGGAGCTGCACGAGCTGTCCGCTTTCGCCATGGCCGGACTGGTGCTGCTGCACGTGGCCGGTGCGCTCAAGCATCAGGTCGTTGATCGCGACGGGCTCATGCAACGCATGGGTTTCGGCCGCTGAATTTTCCAGGAGTCTTTTCATGAACACCCGTTGGTTGTCCCTGGCGCTGGTCGCCGCGAGTCTTTCCCCGCTGGCCGCCCAGGCGCAGCAGGCCATTGTCCCCGCGCAGAGCGAGGTCACGTTCACCAGCCGCCAGATGGGCGTGCCGGTGGACGGCAGGTTCAAGACGTTCAGCGCCCAGGTGGCGTTCGACCCGGCCAAGCTGGCCACCAGCAAGATCGCTTTCAGCGTGGACACCGGCAGCGCCGACATCGGCCGCGAGGCCAATGCCGAGGTGGTCAAGCCGCTGTGGTTCAACGTGGCGGCCTTTCCCAAGGCCACCTTCACGTCCAGCAGCATCAAGAAGCTGGACGCCACCCGATACGAAGTGGCCGGCAAGCTGGCCATCAAGGGTGTGAGCAGCGATGTGGTTGTGCCGGTGACGCTGGCGCAGACCGGCTCCGGTAGCGGCGCCATCACCGTCGCCAGCGGTGCCTTCCCGATCAAGCGCCTGACCTTCCGCGTGGGCGAGAAGGAGTGGGCCGACACCTCGATGGTCGCCGACGAGGTGCAGGTGAAGTTCAAGATCGCCCTGACCGGCGTTCCCAAGCTCTGATTTCGTTTCTCTTTTCCCTTTCCAACCTCAATCCAGGAGTTCAACCATGCGCAAGTCCCTGTCCCTGCTGGCCGCTGCGGCCGTTCTGTCCACCGCTGGCATCGCCCAGGCCGCCGAATACGCGATCGACCCGACGCACACCTTCGCGACCTTCGAAATCGGCCACTTCGGCACCACGACCAACCGCGCCCGCTTCGACAAGAAGGAAGGCAAGGTCAGCTTCGACAAGGCCGCCAAGACCGGCAAGGTTGACATCAGCATCGACATCGCCTCGGTGAACACCGGCACCGCCATGTTCGACAAGCACCTGCAAAGCGCCGAGATCCTGAACGCCGAGAAGTTTCCCAAGGCCCAGTTCGTCTCCAGCAAGTTCGTCTTCAACGGCGACAATGTGTCGGCCGTGGAAGGCAACCTGACCATCGCTGGCAAGACCCAGCCCGTGACCCTGAAGGCCACCCAGTTCAACTGCTACGACAGCCCCATGCTCAAGCGCGAAGTCTGCGGCGGCGACTTCGAAGCCACCATCGACCGCACCGCGTTTGGCGTGAACTACGGCGTGGACTGGGGCTTCCCGAAGAACGTTCGCCTGGTGCTGCAGGTCGAGGCGGTGAAACAGTAAGCCCCCCTGCGCCGCTGACGCGGCTTCCCCCCTGCTGCGCGGGGGGACCGCACCTGCGGACTGGCGGAGCCAGGTCCGCGGTGCGACTGGTTTCAGACACTTCGCGCCGGAAACGGCCAGGTGTCGTGCGACCCCCATGACAAAGGCCCGCGGTTGCGGGCCTTTGTCATGGTCGGGTGGCTTGTTCGAGGTGCGCCAGAAACAGCATCGCGTGCTCCCGTGTGTCGCCACACATCTCCCGGCTGGGCGGCAGCGATCCGCACACCGCCGGGCGCTCGGGCAAGCCGAACAACCGGCAGCGCAAGGCCTCGTCGAGGTGTGGACATCTCATGCCCGCCGGTTTGCCGCCGGGCAGCCCCGGCATCGGGCTGCTGATGGACGGTGCGATGCAGCAGGCGGCGCAGCGGGGGCGGCAGTCCAAACCGCTCAGCCCTGGAACCGCCGCGCGGCCCACAGCACCTGATCGACCACTGCTCGCACGTTTTCGCGCGCCGGCTCGGCGGTGAGTTGTCCTTCGGGCGTGAACGCCTCGCCGGCCTTGGCCAGGGCGAACTGCCTGGGCGATACCCAGCACTGCAGGTTCATCAGCAGCGGGGCCAGGTGGCCGAGGCTGCGCAGGCCGCCCAGTGCGCCGGGCGAGGCCGCCAGCAGGCCCACCACCTTGCCGGCGAAGGGCTTGGTGCCGCTGGACCAGACCGGGTCGCCCTTGATGGGGCTGGAGACCCAGTCGATGGTGTTTTTCATCAGCCCGGTGTAGCTGCCGTTGTATTCGGGCGAGCAGACGATCCAGGCCGGGTGTGCGTGGAAGATTTCCTTCAGCCGCACCACGTCGCGCGGCGTGCCCTGGGCTTCCAGGTCGGCGTTGTAGAGCGGCACGTCGAAGTCGGCGAGTTCGATGTGCGTGACGGCCGCGCCAGCTTCCCGGCCGATTTCGGCGGCCGCGGTGGCCAGCTTGCGGTTGAAGGACTGGGCGCGCATGCTGCCCGCGAAGACGAGGAGGGGGGTGGGGTTGGTCATGCGGCCGATTGTGTCAGCCAGCCGGTGCGGGCATCCTGCTTGGGGCTTTCGACCATGCTTGGCGGTCGCGTCACCCGCGGGGAGAAGCCAGGGCAGGGCACAAGAGGGTGTTCAATCTAGGACAATACCGGCTTCGCGCGGGCCGGGGCCGGCCCGCAGCCGCTGTTTCACGTGAAACATGCATTGTCATCGGCCGGCCGGGATGGTCGCGGCCTTCAGGCGCTCTAGACATATGTTGTACCCACAGGAATTTGACGTCATCGTCGTCGGCGGTGGCCATGCCGGCACCGAAGCCGCGCTCGCCGCCGCGCGCATGGGCTGCGCCACGCTGCTGCTCACCCACAACATCGAGACGCTGGGCCAGATGAGCTGCAACCCCAGCATCGGCGGCATCGGCAAGGGCCACCTGGTCAAAGAGGTGGACGCGCTGGGCGGGGCGATGGCGCTGGCCACGGACGAGGGCGGCATCCAGTTCCGCATCCTCAACAGCAGCAAGGGCCCCGCCGTGCGCGCCACCCGCGCCCAGGCCGACCGCATCCTGTACAAGGCGGCCATCCGACGCATGCTGGAGAACCAGCCCAACCTCTGGCTGTTCCAGCAGGCGGTGGACGATCTGATGGTGGAGGGCGATCGCGTGGTCGGCGCGGTGACGCAGGTCGGCATCCGCTTCCGCAGCCGCACCGTGGTGCTGACGGCGGG
>NZ_JBPCSJ010000018.1:0-2656 GCF_051007235.1 Hydrogenophaga sp.
GGCGGGTGGTGGCGGATCTGAAAGCCTTCGAGGCCGAGCGCGGCACCAGCGACGGCAGCTACTGGCTCTGGTTCGAGCTGCTCTGGCGCGAGCACTTCCGCTGGATGCTGCGCCGCCCCGGCGCGGCGCTGTTCCGGCCGCAGGGGTTGCTGCCGTCAGCGCCCCGCGCCGCGCACGAAGCCGAGGCCTTTGCCCGCTGGTGCGAGGGGCGCACCGGGCTCGATCTGGTGGACGCGGCCATGCGCGAGCTGCGCCACACCGGGTACCTGTCCAACAGGCTGCGGCAGATCGTGGCGAGTGCGCTGATCCACGAAGGCCAGAGCGACTGGCGTGCCGGCGCGGCCTGGTTCGAGCACTGCCTGATCGACTTCGACGTGCACAGCAACCAGGGCAACTGGGCCTACATCGCCGGGGTCGGCACCGACCCACGCGGTGGCCGGCGGTTCAACCTGGACAAGCAGGTCCGCGATCACGACCCCGAAGGCGTCTACCGCCGCGGCTGGTTGGACGCAGGGTGTTCGGCTTCGTCCATCGGATAGGCGTCGGCCACGTAGGCGGGGCCCTTCATGACCAGCACGATGAAGGCGCCGATGGCGACCGTGAGCACCACCGTCCAGTGCAGCACCATCAGGCTGATGAGCCCGATGTGCAGCGTGGTGATGCGGGTGTAGACCTGCGCCTCGGTGCCGTCCCAGGGCCAGAGCTGCACCACCAGGGCGCACAGCACCAACAAGGCCGTGCCCTGCCACAGCACGGCGGGCAGACTCCGCAGGATGGGGCGCTCCAGGCCGGGCGGCGTTTTCTGGAATCCGGGCAGGATGTTGAACATTCCCATGGCGAGCTCCTCGGCGGGGTCTGTGGCAGATCAACCGCCAGCATAGGCCGTGGGCCATACCCCTGCCGGCGCCTGCGCCATGCGGGCGCCGGCCGGTGACCGGTGACCGTCAGTTCATTTCCAGCGCAGGGGTTCGATGTGCACGCTGCCCTGGGTGCTGCTGAGGGTGATGGCGCCGTCCTGCACCAGGGCCTGTAGCTGCATGCTGCGTTCGGCCAGGGCCGCCAGGGCGGGGGCGGCCTCGGTGGGCAGGCGCCACACCTGCAGCTTGTCCAGCCGGGTGAGCTTGTTTTCAATGCCCTTCCACCACACGTCGGCGGCCGAGCTGAAGGGGTAGACGATCACCGCGTCGGCCTGGCTGCAGGCCTTGGACAGCGGCTTGTCTTCGGGCTGGCCCACTTCGATCCAGACGCGCTTGCGGCCGGTGAAGTCGGTCAGCGAGGCGTCCGGGTCGTCTGGGTCGGACAGGCCGGCGCCGAAGGCCAGGGTGCCGTCGCCGCCGCAGGTGTCTTGCAGTTCGTGTGCCTGCAAGGCCAGCGCCACCAGCCGGACCATCATGCGTTCGTCGGTCTCGCTGGGGTGGCGGGCCAGGGTCAGCGCATGGTCGGCGTAGTAGCCGTGGTCGATGTCGGCGATCTGGAGGTTCGCCTTGAAGATGGTGGACTTGATGGCCATGGGGAGGGTGCGCAGGCAGTGCCACCCGGGGCGGGTGGCCGGCGGGCAGTGTATCCGTGCTGCCGCTTCCAGCGGCTCAGAAGCCGGTTTCGCGCACCAGCACGGCCGCGGCCTGGCGCAGGTAGCGGCTGGCCGGGGCTTCCCAGTGGGCGTGGATGCTCAGGTGGCCGCGCCAGCTGTGCTGTTGCAGGCGTTGCAGGGCGGCCACGTCGTCGGCCTCCACAGCCAGCTGCACGCGGTAGACCGCCCGCTCGGGCACCAGGGAATCGTTGAGCGGCCGCACCAACACATGGCCGCCCAGGTGGGCCGCCAGTTCGCTGCGCGGCAGCACGCGGGTGGCGTCGCGGTCCACCGCCTGCACACGCAGGTGCAGGGCCGGGCCGGTGGCGGCGTCGTTCATGAACAGGGCGCGGTCGCCGGCTTGCACGCGGGCCACGGCGCTTTCATCGAGCCAGGTTTCCACCAGCCAGGGGGTGCCGTCGCGCACCAGCACGCCGATTTTTTCCTTGCGTGCCAGCCATTGGCCGGGGTGCAGGTCGGGGTCCACGTCGTACAGCGTGCCAGCCCAGGGCGCCACGGGGGCGTGCTGGGTCATCTCGGTCTGCAAGGCGGCGAGTTCGGCTTCGGCGGTGCCCAGGGCTTCCTGCACGGTCTGCCACTGCTGGCGCGATTCGGCATCGAAACCGGCCGCACCGGCCTGCCAGCGCAGGCGCTCGATGCGCGCGGTCAGGGCCTGTTGCCGCATCTGCAGCTCGGGCAGGTGCAGCTGCACCAGGGCCTGGCCAGCGGCGATGTGGTCGCCGCTCTTCCAGGGCATGGCGTCCAGGCGGGCGGCGCTGGGGGTGTGGATGGGCCAGGTGTCGGCCGGGCGCAGCAGGCCGCTGACGTTGACGCGCGCTGGCCAGGGCACCAACACCACCAGTACCAGGGCCAGCAGCACGCCCGCCGTGGTGCGGGAGCGGCGGCTGTGCCGGATGGCGGCGGCCCGCTCGGTCCAGGCTTTCCATTCTTTGTGCAGCGGCATGAGAACAAACCAGAGGATTTCGACCACGAACAGGGCCACGCCCAGGAGCTTGAAGAACAGGTGGTACACCAGCACGGCGATGCCCAGGAACAGCACCAGCCGGTACAACCAGGTGGCCCAGG
>NZ_JBPCSJ010000019.1:0-3197 GCF_051007235.1 Hydrogenophaga sp.
ATTCCTGTTCCTGCCACCGGAACACGACCCGGACAGCTACATCCGTGCACACGGCGCCGACGCGTTCGCCAGCTTCGTCAAGCAGGCCGTGCCGCTCTCGCGTTTTCTGGTCGATGCGGCCAGCGCTGACTGCGACCTGAGCACAGCTGAGGGCCGTGCCCGCCTGGCCAGCCAGGCGCGACCGCTGTGGAGCGCGCTGCCCGAAGGCGCGCTCAAGCGCCAGCTGCTGGGCGAGCTGGCGCAGCACATCGGCATCGGCACGTCGGACCTGCAACAGCTGTGGCAACAAGCCGCCCCTGGCCAGCGCGCGCCCCGCGGTGAACGCCCTCCCGAGCGCCAGGCGGCGCCCGGCAGTGCCGACGCCTCGCGCCACGAAGCCCCCAGCCACCACGACAGCGGTCAGGCGCCCAGCTACCCGGCCGACGGCGGCCACTGGACGCCCGCCAACGGCAACCGGACCAACCTCAGCTGGAGCGGTGGCGGCAAAGGCGGCTGGCGCAAGAACCCACCGCCACCACCGCGCATGCTGGGCCGCCAGATGGCGAGCAAGAGCCGGGTCGACCGCGCGGTCGGCCTGTTGCTGGCCAACGCGAGTGCCTGGGACAGCCTGTCGGCCGACGACCACGCGCTGCTGGCCCACCTGCCGGCACCGCACGGGCCGGTGTTCGCCTGGCTGGAAGCGCAGTTGCACGAACACGGTGCCCAGCCGTGGGCGGCGCTGCGCGAAGCCCTGCGTGGACAGGTGTTTGAAGGCTATGTCTGCGCCGAGGTGGAACAGGCCACCATCGCCGCCGACTCCTCGGCCGAACTGGAAGAACTTGCAGGGGTCATGGACCTGCTGCGCCGCGACGAACTGATGCGGCAAAGCCAGGCCCTGTCGGTCCAGGCGGCCACCGACCCCGTCGCCCGCGAGCGCCTGCGCGAGATCAACGAACGCATCAAAGCCCTGCAACCGAGCCACCCGGTATAATCACGGGTTTTGCACCGCAAGCGCGACAGCAGCACCTCCGGCACCGGCCAAACCCCAGCACAGGGGTCACGGGAAACTGATACCCGGCCACCTCAGCGACCGCCCCGGTCCTGACGGAAACCCGCAAGGACTGCACACCAAATGTTCGCCCACCAGCTTGCAGGCCTGCCCTTCCCCGGCGAAGTGCGGGCGTTGTGCCAGCAAAAACCTCCAGACGGCGCCGCCTGCGGTGAATTTCTGGCGTTTTTGTGTGTCTCAGCCGGTTCCTTCCCTGACGTTTTTTGAGGTTCCCATGCCCGCGAAGAAAGCCAGTACGCCTGTTGCCAGCACCCAAGCCGCCAAGAAGACCGCCGCCAGCGCGGCCGCCGTCGAGCCCAAGAAGAAAGCCTCCACTCCTGTGACCGCGAAATCCACCCCCAAGACCGCCGCCGCCAAGGCGCCCAAGGCCAAGGCCGCTGCCGAAGAGATCGAAACCGGCGCCGAAGCCGCCGAACCGGCGAAGAAAAAGCCGGGCCGCCCCGCCAAGGCCGCCGCCGACAAGCCGGCCGCCAAGCGTGGCCGCAAGCCCAAGGCCGGCGCCAAGGAAGCCAGCGATCTGGACGATGCCGACCTGAGCGACATCGAAGAGGATCTGGCCGAGGAAGTGGTCGAGGAAGTGGCCGACACCACGCAGCCGACCGAGAAGGTCAAGCCGCTGCGCATGAAGATCAGCAAAGCCAAGGAGCGCGCGCTGATGAAGGAATTCGGCCTGGACGAGACCGTCCTGTCCGAAGAAGAAGCGCGCAGCCGCCGCGAACGCCTCAAGACCCTGATCAAGCTCGGCAAGACCCGTGGCTACCTGACGCACGGCGAAATCAACGACCACCTGCCCGACAAGCTGGTCGAGGCCGAGACGCTGGAAGTGGTGGTGTCGCTGCTCAACGACATGGGCGTGGCCGTCTACGAACAGACGCCCGATGCCGAAACCCTGTTGCTGAACAACACCGGCCCGACCGCCGCGACCGAAGAAGAAGCCGAGGAAGAAGCCGAAGCCGCCCTGTCCACCGTGGACAGCGAATTCGGCCGCACAACCGACCCGGTGCGCATGTACATGCGCGAGATGGGCACGGTCGAGCTGCTGACGCGCGAAGGCGAAATCGAAATCGCCAAGCGCATCGAAGGCGGCCTGAACGACATGATGGCCGCGATCAGCGAATCGCCGGCCACCATCGCCGAGATCCTGGCCATGGCCGAAGAGATCCGCAGTGGCAAGGTGGTCATCTCCACCGTGGTCGACGGCTTTGCCGACGCCGACGCGGCCGACGACTACGTGGCCGAAGAAGACTTTGACGACTACGACGAAGCCGACGACGACGACGGCAAGGGCGGCTCCAAGGCCCTGACGCGCAAGCTCGAAGAACTCAAGCGCGAAGCGCTGGAGCGCTTCGATACCATGCGCACCCTGTTCGAAAAGCTGCACAAGATCTACGACAAGGAAGGCTACGGCACGCCCCACTACGTCAAGACCCAGCAGTCCATCACCGAAACGCTGATGACCATCCGCTTCACCGCCAAGGCGATCGAGAAGCTGTGCGGCACCGTGCGCGGTCAGGTGGACGAGGTGCGCAAGAAAGAGCGCGAGCTGCGCCGCATCATCGTGGACAAGTGCGGCATGCCGCAGGAGAAGTTCATCGCCGAGTTCCCGGACAACCTGCTGAACCTCAAGTGGATCGAGAAGCAGGCCGCCGCCGGCAAGTCCTGGAGCACGGTGATGCAGCGCAACATCCCGCCGGTGCAGGAACTGCAACAGGGCCTGATCACCATCCAGAGCAGCGTGGTCGTGCCGCTGGCCCACCTCAAGGACATCCACAAGCGGATGAACCAGGGCGAATCCACCTCGCGCGACGCCAAGAAGGAAATGATCGAGGCCAACCTGCGCCTGGTGATCTCCATCGCGAAGAAGTACACCAACCGCGGCCTGCAGTTCCTGGACCTGATCCAGGAAGGCAACATCGGCCTGATGAAGGCGGTGGACAAGTTCGAATACCGTCGCGGCTACAAATTCTCGACCTACGCCACGTGGTGGATCCGCCAGGCCATCACGCGATCGATCGCCGACCAGGCCCGCACCATCCGCATCCCGGTGCACATGATCGAGACCATCAACAAGATGAACCGCATCAGCCGCCAGCATTTGCAGGAACACGGTTTCGAGCCCGATGCGTCCATCCTGGCCGAGAAGATGGAG
>NZ_JBPCSJ010000020.1:0-12922 GCF_051007235.1 Hydrogenophaga sp.
GCCTGCGGCGTGCCTTGCAGGCCGCGCCACCGTCAGAGCCGGTGTCACTTCGGGCTGTCCAAGTCTGCGCAGGCAGACTTGGAGCCGCAGCCCTCAGCCCCCCAGGGGGCGCCACCAGCGGCCCGGCGAAGCCGGTTCCGCGGTGGCAATGGCCTCTGACACATCGGCCTCGTTGCGCCTGGGCGTGACGAGGCCTTTCTTTGGACGGCGGGTGTGGCGCGTGCCTGCCTCAGGCCTAAACCGTCCAGCGCCCGAAGCCGCTGCGCAGCATGCGCACCATCTCCCCCGCCGCGGGTGACAGCGAGCGGTTGCGTCGCATCACCAGTCCCAGTGGACGACGGATGTCGGGCCGCTCCAGCCGGCGGCTGACCACGCCGTCCTGGCGCACGAAGGCGGCCGCCAGTTCCGGCAAGGCCGCCACGCCCAGACCGGCACGGACCATGGCGTGGATGGTGGCGATGTGCTCGACTTCATAGCGCGGCTGGAAGCGGCGGCGGTGGTGCATGAACGCGGCATCGGCGTACTGGCGCACGCTCGCGGGCAGCGGCATGGAAATGTGGTCCATGTCAAAGGTGTCGGCCCAGGCAATCGGCTGGCGTGATCGCGCAGACGGATGCGCCTCGGGCAGCAGCAGCACGAATCCGTCCGAAGCGAGTTCGCTGTAGTCGAGGTCGGCGTAGGCCGGGTTGGCCGCGGTGATGGCGAAGTCCACCTTGCCGGCGGCGACCAGGTCGAACGCCGGGCCCGATAGCGTGTCGTGCAGCTCCAGCTGCACGCCCGGGTACTGCGCGGCGTAGCGGGCCATGACCTCGGGCAGCAAGGTGGCGGCCAGCGAGGGCAAGGCGGCCATGCGCACGGACCCCGACTGCAGATCGACCACGTTGCGCACCAGGCGCAGCGCTTCCTGCGTCTGCTCGCTCATCAAGCGTGCCTGGTCGCGGAAGGTCTCGCCCGCGGGGGTGAGGTGCACGCTGCGCGTGGTGCGGTCGAACAGGCGCACGCCCAGCATCTCCTCCAGCCGCACGATCACGCCCGACACCGCCGACTGCGACAGGTGCACCCGTGCGGCGGTCTGGCGAAAGCTGCCGGTCTCCGCCAGCACGAGGAAGACTTGGAGGTCGCGGGGGGTCCAATTGATCTGCATACGAGATCAGTCTATTGGAGAAATCGTCTGGACCGTTCAATGAACGCTGCCTAGACTCGCGCCGCAACAGGAGACAACGCGCCATGTGGACAACCCAACCCAAGACCGCCCGTGCGGTCGTCGTCGGTGGCGGCACCATGGGCGCCGACGTGGCCATCGTGCTGGCACGCGGTGGCACCACCGTGGTGATCGTCGAGCCCTCGGCTCCCCGCCGGGCCGCACTGCCCGCCCACCTGGGCGACAACCTGCGGGCCATGGGCTTGCCCGGGCGGGCCGCGCGCATCCACAGCGTGGCCAGCCTGGACGAGGTCGACTGGGCCGGCGTGTCGCTGGTGGTCGAATGCGTGCCGGAACGGCTGGACATCAAGCAGGCCCTGTTCGCCGATCTGGAGCGCCGGGCCGCGCGCGACACCGTGCTGGCCAGCAACAGCTCCAGCTTCCCGATCAGCGCCATCGCGCAGGGGCTGGCGACCGCCGACCGCATGTTCGGCCTGCACTTCTTCATGCCGGCCCACCTGGTGCCGCTGGTCGAGGTGGTGCTGGGCCCCGCGTCCGACGCCGCGCTGGCGCAGGGCCTGTGCGACTTCATGCGCGGCTGCGGCAGCGTGCCAGTGCTGGTGCGCAAGGACAAGCCCGGTTTCCTGGCCAACCGCCTGCAGCACGCGCTGGCGCGCGAAGCTTTTGCGCTGATCGACGAGGGCGTGGCCACGCCCGAGGACGTGGACGCGGCCGTGCGCTTCGGCTTCGGCTTCCGCTTTCTGGCCGCGGGCCCGGTGATGCAGCGCGACCACGCCGGCATCGACGTGCACTGCGCCGCCGCGGCCACCATGTACCCGAGCCTGGCGAGCAGCACCCAACCGGCGCGCGCGCTGAGCGAACGCGTGGCCCAGGGCCACCTGGGCATGAAGACCGGCCAGGGCTTTTACACCTGGACACCCGAAACCCGGCAGGCCGAGCGCGACCGCTACGACCGCCTGCTGCGCCAGGGCCTGGAACTGCTGGCGGCCGAGCTGCCGCCGATCGACCGCGAGGACTGAACACCATGGGCTTTTTCGACACCCCGCTGCTGATCACCGTGGCGCCCAACGGCGCCTACAAGCAGGTGCTGGACCACCCGGCGCTGCCGGTCACGCCAGAAAGCCTGGCGCAGACGGCCAAGGCATGCCACGAGGCCGGCGCGGCCATGCTGCACCTGCACATCCGCGATGCGCAGGGCCGCCACAGCCTGGACGTGGCGGGCTACCAGGAGGCGCTGCGCGTGGTGCGCGCCGCCGTGGGGCCCGACATGATCCTGCAGGTCACCAGCGAGGCGGCCAAGGTCTACCAGGCGCCCCAGCAGCTGGCCATGGTGCAGGCGCTGGTGCCCGAGGCGCTGTCGGTCGGGCTGCGCGAAATCGACCAGCCCGAGGTGGGCGAAGCAGGCCTGGCGCATTTCTTCGCCTGGCTGCTTGAACACCGGGTGATGACGCAGGTGATCCTGTACGACGAGCAGGACCTGCGCCGCTGGCAGGCGCTGCGCCAGCAGGGCGTGGTGCCCGACGGGCGCTGGTTCCTGCTGTTCGTGCTGGGTCGCTACACCGCGGGCCAGCGCTCAACCCCGCAAGACCTCCTGCCCTTCGTGCAGGCGCACCACACCGGCGAGCCCTGGGCCATGTGCGCCTTCGGGGCCGGCGAGCACGCCTGCGCCGCCACCGCGGCCGCCCTGGGCGGGCATGTGCGGGTCGGCTTCGAGAACAACCTGCTGCTCAAGACCGGCGAAGTCGCGCGCGACAACGCCCAGCTGGTACAGCAGGTGGTGGACGTGGCCGCGGCCCTGGGCCGCCCGGTGGCCACGCCGCAACAGGCGCGCGAGTGGTTCGCCGCCTGACCTTTCCTTTGCATTTGAACAACAAGCTTTTCACCACCGAGACCCAGGAGACAAACCATGAAACGAGCCGTGTTCCTCAAAACCGCCCTGAGCGCCCTGGCGCTGTCCGCCACCCTGCCCGTGCTGGCGCAGGAGGCCTACCCGAGCAAGCCGATCCGGTTCGTGGTGCCGTACCCGCCCGGCGGCCCGACAGACCTGATGGCGCGCCTGCTGCAGCCCGAGCTGCAGACCCGCCTGGGCGTGACCGTGGTGGTGGACAACAAGAGCGGTGCCGGCGGCAACCTGGGCAGCGCCGAAGTGGCCAAACAGCTGCCGGCCGACGGCTACGCCCTGCTGCTGGCCGCCAGCGGCCCCATGGCGGTGAACCCCAGCCTTTACAAGAGCATGGCCTTCGACCCGCTCAAGGACCTGGCGCCGGTGATCCAGATTTCGTCCTTCCCGCTGGTGCTCGAAGTCAGCACCAAACTGGGCGTGAAGACGCCGCAGGAACTCGCGGCCCTGGCCAAGCGCCCGGACAGCAAACTGACCTTCGCGTCCGCCGGCAACGGCACGCCGCAGCACCTGGCCGGCGAGATCTTCAACACGCAGATGGGCATCAGCCTCTCGCACATCCCTTACCGCGGAGCAGGCCCGGCGCTCAACGACATGATCGGTGGCCAGGTGAGCGTGATGTTCGACGTGCTGGGCAGTTCGCTGCCGCACATCCAGGGCGGTCGTCTGGTGCCGCTGGCGGTGACCTCGGCCCAGCGCCACCCCTCGCTGCCCAACGTGCCGACCATGATGGAAGCGGGCATCGCGGGCTACGAATTCACCGCCTGGCATGGCATCGCCGTGCGCGCGGGAACACCGGCCCCGATCGTGGCCAAGCTCAACAGCACGCTCAACGCCATCTTCAGCGATGCCGAGTTCAAGAAGAAGTGGGAAGCCATCGGCACGCCGGTGGTGGGTGGCACACCGCAGCAGTTCGGCGACCTCATCCGCAAGGACAGCGTGCGCCTGGGCGAGGTGGTCAAGCGCGCCGGCGTGACGGTGGACTGAGCCCGCGCGGGGCGCGGCATCCAGCCCTGTGCCCCGGGCTCAGTTCGTGATGCCGTACTTGCGCAGCCGCGCGGCGATGGCCGAATGCGAGGTGCCCAGCCGCTCGGCCAGCCGGCGGGTGGACGGGTACTTGGGCCACAGCCGTTGCAGCAGCGCGCTTTCGTAGCTCGACACCGCCTCGTCCAGGCTGGTCACGGTGTCGTCATCGGGCAGCGTCGGGCCGGCGGTGGCCGCATCGGCCAGTTCCAGGTCGCCGGTGTCGATGACGGCGGCGTCGCTCATCGTCACGGCCCGGAAGATCACGTTCTGCAACTGCCGCACATTGCCGCGCCAGGGGTTGGCCTGCAGCGCGGCGGTGGCGGCGCGGCTCAGGCGCACCGAGGGCCGGCCGGCCTGTGAGCAGGCGCGCTCCAGGAAGGCCTGGGCGAGCAGCAGAATGTCCTCCGCGCGTTCGCGCAGCGGCGGCACGACCACCTGCAGCACGTCCAGACGGAACAGCAGGTCCTGCCGGAAGCCGCCGGTCTCGACCATGTCCTCCAGCGAACGGTGCGTGGCGCTGATGATGCGGATGTCGGCCTTCAAATCGCGCTCACCCCCCACGCGACGGAAGCTGCCGTCGTTGAGGAAACGCAGCAGCTTGGCCTGCAGGTAGGGCGACATCTCGCCTATCTCGTCGAGGAACAGGGTGCCCCCGTCGGCCAGTTCCAGCAGCCCGGGGCGGCCGCCGCGCAGCGCGCCCGTGAAGGCGCCCGGCGCGTAGCCGAACAGTTCACTTTAGGCCAGGCTCTCGGGCAGGGCGGCGCAGTTCAGCGCAAAGAAGGGCTGCCCGTGCCGCCGGCTGCCGGCGTGGCAGGCGTGGGCCACCAGCTCCTTGCCGGTGCCCGTTTCGCCGCGGATCAGCAGCGGCGCATCGACCTGCGCCATGCGGGCGGCGCGCTGCCGGAGGTTGCGGATCGCGGTGGACCGACCGAGGATGGCCTCGAAACCGCCGGCGCTGTAGTTCTGCAGCGCGCTCAGGCGTTCGCCGATGCGGTGCGGCGCGTGCAGCGTCAGCACGGCCCCGGCAACCCGCCCGCCGGATTCGTGCAGCGCCACCGTCTCCAGCAGGTAGGGCTGGCCGCCGACCAGCACCTCTCCCACGGGCAGGCGGTAGTCGTGCGAGACCAGGGTCTCGGCCAGGCCCGCGTCGCCGGTCAGTTGTTGCAACGACAGACCCGAGAGCTGGTCCTCCCGCAGGCCGGCGGCCTGCGCCGCCGCCGCGTTGGCCACCACCACCTGGCCCTGTGCGTCGACCGCCAGCACCGGATCGGCCAGGGACGCGAGCAAGGCGTCGAGGTACAGCTGCCGGCGGGCGCCGGGCAGCATGGACACCTCGGTGACCTGCCGCACGCCGGGGATCGCCTGCACCGCGGCGTCCACACCGGCCAGGTCGGCCGGCAGCAGCGCCGGGGCTTCCAGGTAGATGTGCGGCGGTTCGACTTCGACGGCGATCACGTCCAGGCCGCGGCCGGCCAGCACGGCGAGGATTTCATGGGCGATGCCGAGGCGGTCGACGAACTCGATCTTGAGGCGCATGGCGTGTACGGAAATCGATACGGTGGTGCGAAATCGTGACAGCAGTGTAGCGGCTGCGGCACGGCCAGGCGATTCTGATTTTTGGGCCTGATTGCTGGCGGCGCTGCCCGCGTGGACAGACCGGTCGCCATTTGGGGTGTATTGAATTCGATACGACGTGAATCGGGGTCCGGCAGCGCCTGCGCTCGCAAGGGATTGATTCGTATGGCGTTGGCCGCATGGCCGCCGTGTGGCACAAGGCTTGCACTACAGCTCTCACGGCGGGGCTTCCCCGCGAACGAAACAGAGGGCTCAAGGCATGAAGGTTCTGGTTCTGGGCAGCGGCGTGATCGGCGTCTCGGTCGCGTATCAACTGGCGCGGGCCGGGCACGAGGTGACGGTCGTCGACCGGCAGCCCGCGCCGGCACTGGAGACCAGCTTCGCCAACGCGGGTGAAGTCTCGCCTGGCTACTCGGCGCCCTGGGCCGGGCCGGGCGTGCCGGTCAAGGCGATCAAGTGGATGCTGATGCACCACAGCCCGCTGGTCATCAAGCCGATGCTGGACCCGGCCATGTGGCGCTGGGGCCTGTCGATGCTGCGCAACTGCACCGAGGCGCGCTACCGCGTCAACAAGGCGCGCATGGTGCGGCTGGCCGAGTACAGCCGCGACTGCCTGGTCGAGCTGCGGCGCGAGACCGGCATCCGGTACGACGAACGCACCCAGGGCACGCTGCAGCTGTTCCGCACCCAGCAACAGCTTGAAGGCGTGGGCAAGGACGTCGAGATCCAGCGCCAGTACGGCGTGCCCTTCCAGGTGCTCGACCGCGACGGCTACCTGCAGTACGAGCCCGCGCTGGCGCAGGTGAAGGAAAAGTTCGTGGGCGCGCTGCGCCTGCCGGGCGACGAAACCGGCGACTGCTTCCTGTTCACCCAGCGCCTGGCCGACATGGCCCGTGACCTGGGCGTGCGCTTCGAATTCGGCGTGAACATCCGCCACATCGAGCAGTCGGGCGACCGCTTCACCGGCGTGCAGACCGATCGTGGCCTCATGACCGCCGACCGCTGCGTGCTGGCCACCGGCAGCTACTCCACCGCACTGGCCGCCCCGCTGGGCCTGCACCTGCCGGTGTACCCGGTGAAGGGTTTCTCGATCACGGTGCCGATCACCGACCCCGCCGCCGCGCCGGAGTCCACCATCATGGACGAGACGCACAAGGTGGCCGTCACGCGGCTGGGCGACCGCATCCGCGTGGGCGGCACAGCGCAGCTGTCGGGCTTTGACCTGAACCTCGATGCCGGCCGGCGCAAGACGCTGGAGTTCGTCGTGGGCGACCTGTTCCCGCGCGGTGGCGACGTGCAGCGCGCCGAGTTCTGGACCGGTCTGCGCCCCATGACGCCCGACGGCACGCCCATCCTCGGCACCTGCCGCGTCAAGAACCTGCTGCTGTGCACCGGCCACGGCACCCTGGGCTGGACCATGGCCGCCGGCACCGGCCGCGTGATGGCCGACCTCATCAGCGGCAAGACGCCCGAGATCGACATGGAAGGCCTCGGCCTGGACCGCTACGCCTGAGTCGTCCGCCCGCGGTTTCCGACCGTTTTTCACCCTTCACACAACACCCCTCAGGAGACCCCGCCCATGTCCGTGTCCGACCTCGTCAGCGCCCTCAACGGCGTCATCTGGAGCCCCGCGCTGATCTACCTGTGCCTGGGTGTCGGGCTGTACTTCTCGCTGCGCACCCGCTTCATGCAGGTGCGCGGCCTGGGGCAGATGATCCAGCTGATGTTCCACAACAAGTCGTCGGCGGCCGGGGTGTCGTCGTTCCAGGCGCTGGCCATGTCGCTGTCGGGCCGCGTGGGCACCGGCAACATCGCCGGCGTCGCCACCGCGATCACCTTCGGTGGCCCGGGTGCCGTGTTCTGGATGTGGATGGTCGCCTTCCTGGGCGCGTCCACGGCCTACGTCGAATCGACGCTGGCCCAGATCTACAAGGAAAAGGACGACAACGGCCAGTACCGCGGCGGCCCGGCCTACTACATCGAGAAGTGCATGGGCCAGAAGTGGTACGCGTGGATCTTTGCGGTGTCCACCGTCATCGCCACCGGCCTGCTGCTGCCGGGCGTGCAGGCCAACAGCATCGCCTCGGGGCTGGCCAACGCCTGGGGCGTGGACACCGCCGTGAGCGCCGCCGTGATGGTGCTGCTGCTGGGCTTCATCATCTTCGGCGGCGTCAAGCGCATCGCCGTGTTCGCCGAGATCGTGGTGCCCTTCATGGCGCTGGCCTACATCCTGGTGGCGCTGGTCATCGTGCTGCTGAACATCGGCCAGGTGCCGGCCATGATCGCCCTGATCTTCAAGAGCGCCTTCGGCCTGGAGGCCGGCTTTGGCGCGGTCATGGGCATGGCGGTGCAGTGGGGCGTCAAGCGCGGCGTGTACTCCAACGAAGCCGGCCAGGGCACCGGACCGCACCCCGCCGCCGCGGCCGAGGTGGACCACCCCGCCGAGCAAGGCTACGTGCAGGCCTTCTCGGTCTACATCGACACGCTGTTCGTCTGCTCGGCCACCGCCTTCATGCTGCTGTCCACCGGCATGTACAACGTCAAGGCCCCCAGCGGCGAGATGCTGTTCAACGGCCTGCCCGGCATCGAGACCGGGGCCGCCTACACCCAGGCCGCGGTGGAGACCATGCTGCCGGGCTTCGGGGCCTCGTTCGTGGCGATCGCGCTGTTCTTCTTCGCCTTCACCACCATCGTGGCGTACTACTACATGGCCGAGACCAACATCGCCTACATCAACCGCAAGGTGCACCGGCCGTGGCTGAGCTTTGTGCTGAAGCTGGCCATCATGGCGGCCGTCACCTACGGCTCGGTCAAGAGCGCCGGCCTGGCCTGGGACCTGGGGGACGTCGGCGTCGGCCTGATGGCCTGGCTCAACATCGTCGCCATCCTCATCATCCAGAAGCCGGCGCTGCTGGCACTGAAGGACTACGAACGCCAGAAGAAGGCAAAGCTCAAACCCAGGTTCGACCCCGAGTCGCTGGGCATCCGCGACGCGGCGTTCTGGGTCGAGCGGCTGAAGGACGACAAGGCCGGACAGCGGAAGTGACCGGAGAGGTTGAGTCTTTGATGCCTGCTGCCAGGTAGACAGCCGCCTCCATCAGGCTGGAAGGCCTCGTTGCGCTTTGGCGTGGTTAGGCCTTTTTTCGTTGCTTGCGTGGCAGGTCTGCCTGCGGGTGGCGCACAGCTCTTGAATGCTTCGAGTGGGCTTCGAGTGGGCTTCGAATGGGCTTCGAGGATTGGGCACTGCTGGAGAGATTCGTTTCGACCCGTTGCAGCCCGAGAGGGTCTTGGTCACCAACAGCCGCTGGGCAGTGGTAGGCGTCGTTCGCGGTTGTGGACCGGCTTCATGGTGCTTGGGCAGCAAGCTGTCATCGGTTGACCAGGCTGCGCGGCAGCGCCAATGACCGGTATCGAGGGGAATCACCATCAAGCATGCACTTCGGCCATGTAGCGCTTCATGGCATCGATCACCAGCGCAGGGTGACTCATGTGGGCGGCGTGACCCGTCACATCCATGACCTCTAGAGTGCTGCCCTTCAGTTGCTGGTTCAGATACTCACCCACCGCAAGGGGAACCAAGCTGTCTTCTTGGTGTTGAAGAATGAGACAAGGGCGAGTCACCTGGGGCAGGTCGGCCCGGTTGTCCGCAAAAAAGGTGGTTTGCGCAAATACCCGCATCGCGGCCGGGTTGGTGGAGCAAAAACTGTCGGCAAGCTCACCAGACAACGATTCGCCCTGCGCGGCACCCATCACCACGGACGATAGGTGATTGGCCCAGCCGATGTAGTTCTGGTCCATGAGCGACATCAGGCCTTGGAGGTCGGCACGCTCGAAGCCTCCCGCGTATCCAGGTGGATCGTTCAAAAAACAGGGCGAGGGCCCCACCAATATCAAGCGATCAAACAACTCAGGGCGTGCAATCGAAGCCAACAGTCCGACGTTGCAACCGGCAGAGTGGCCCACGAACGTGACGCCACTGTGCAGCCCTTGCGCTTCGCACACGTCCAATACGTCTTGCGCATAGCCAGCCAAGCTGCTGTAGCGAACGGCGCTGAAGGCCGACAGCTGCGACTTGCCGCTTCCAACAAAGTCAAACAAGACTTGGCGATGTGTACCAGCGAAAGCGGGCGTGATGCGGCTCCATACGGATTGGCTGCAGCCAAGCCCGTGGGCAAACAAGATCGCTGATCCACTGTCTCCCAAGGAGCGGACGTTGTTGCGTTTGTTGACGTTCATGGTCTTCAGCTGAAATTCAGGGTGTCAAACCTTATCGTGGGCAGTGCAAGACTTCAAGTGTTCCGCAAAAGGCCGTTGATAGGCGAATTTTCGCGGCATGGCGGCGCCCAGCGTGCACCACAAACCGCCACGAGCGCATGCATGTTCATGAGTGCTTCGGTCAGCAGGCGCTGGGCCTCCAAGGCGTGCACGCCGCCGAGGTTGGCGCGCCGACCGTGAACCATCCCATCACTGGACACCTGGCCGAAACACGCTTCTCGAAGTCGAATATCCGCGGCCGCGCATGCCCACCCCTGTCGCGCTGGTCCAGCGGCTGCAGGGATTGTTCCCGGCGTGTAACCCATGAAATCGTTTGACTGGGTAGAGTCACCGAACACAACGAACGGAGACCACCCCCATGTACACCGCCCACCCCCAGCGCTACGAGCGTTTGCCCTACCGCACCGTCGGCAAGAGCGGCCTGAAACTCCCCAGCATCACCCTCGGCCTGTGGCACAACTTCGGCGACACCACGCCCATGGAAACGCAGCGCGCCATGCTGCGCACAGCCTTCGACGCCGGCATCACCCATTTCGATCTGGCCAACAACTACGGCCCGCCGGCCGGCAGCGCCGAAACCAATTTCGGCGAACACCTGCGCCGCGACTTCCGGCCCTACCGCGACGAATTGATCATCTCCAGCAAGGCCGGCTGGGATATGTGGCCCGGTCCGTATGGCAGCGGCGGTGGCTCGCGCAAGTACGTGCTGGCCAGCCTGGACCAGAGCTTGAAGCGCATGGGGCTGGACTACGTGGACATCTTCTATTCACACCGTTTCGACCCCGACACGCCGCTGGAGGAAACCATGGGCGCGCTGGCCACGGCGGTGCAGCAGGGCAAGGCGCTGTACGTGGGCATTTCCAGCTACTCCGCCGGCAAGACGCGCGAGGCCGCGGCCATCTTGCGGCAGATGGGCGTGCCGCTGCTGATCCACCAGCCTTCGTACAGCCTGCTCAACCGCTGGGTCGAAGAAGACCTGCTGGACACCCTGCAGGCCGAGGGCATGGGCTGCATCGCCTTCAGCCCGCTGGCACAGGGCCTGCTGACCAGCAAGTACCTCAACGGCGTGCCGGCCGACGCGCGCATCAACCGGCCCGGCGGCGGCTCGTTCACCGCCGACCACCTGAGCGAGCAGAACCTGGCCCATGTGCGCGCGCTCAACGCACTGGCCCAGGCGCGCGGCCAGAGCCTGGCGCAGATGGCGGTGGCCTGGGTGCTGCGCCACCCGGGCATGAGCTCGGCGCTGATCGGTGCCAGCAAGCCCGAGCAGATCACCGAACTGGTGGGCGCGCTGCAGAACCTGCACTTCAGCGCGGACGAACTGGCCGTGATCGACCGCCACGCGGTGGACGGTGGCATCAACCTCTGGAAAAAGCCGTCGACCGACCAGCGGGTGTGACGGGGCGAGGCATCACTCGGGCTCGCCGGGCAGGCTGCCCCAGGGGTCGTCGGTCTCGCCGATGAGCCGGGCCACCACCTTGGCCGCGGGGGTGAGCTGACCCTGCTTGGGCAGGGCCAGGGTGACGTAGCGGCGCAGGTCGGGGCCGACGATGCGCGCCGCCTGCAGCCCGCCCGAGCGCATTTCTTCGGCCATCGAAAACGGTCCCAGCACCGAGTACAGCCCGGGTGAGTGGGCCACCAGTTCCTTCTGCACGCGCAGCGAGTCGGCCTCCACCTCGGCCTGCAGCGCAAAGCCCTTGCTGCGCGCGGTTTCGTCCAGCACCGCGCGCCAGTGCGAGGGGCGCCGTGGCAGCACCAGGCGCAGGCCTTCGAGCCGCGCGAAGTCCACCGTGCCGTCGCGCGTGAGCCGGTCGCCGGGCATGGACACCAGGTAGGTGCCGGCGGTGGCCAGCAGTTTTTCGTCGGCGCCGGTGGGTTTGCGGAAGCGGAACAGCACCGCCATGTCCACGCTGCCGGTGTCCAGCAAGGTGTCGAGCTCGCCGCCCTGGCCTTCGCGGATGTTCAGGCGGATCAGCGGGTACTCGGCCTGCAGGCGCAGGTAGAGGCGCGTGATCAGCGGGTGCGCGGCCGAGGGCAGGATGGCCAGCCGCACCTCGCCCATGGGCAGGCCGGCGTCGGCGCGGATGTCGGCCAGCAGCTGGTCGGTGTCGCGCACCCAGCCGCGCACGCGGGCCTGCACCCGCTGGCCCAGCTCGGTCAGCGCCACGCCGCGCCCGGTTCGGCGGAACAGCGGGCCGCCGCAGGCGGCTTCGAGCTCGCCGATCTGGCGGCTGATGTGCGACTGCACCGTGTGGCGCTGCGCCGCCGCCTTGGTGAAGCTGCCGAGCTCGGCCACTTCCAGGAAGAGGCGGAAGTCGTTCGGGTTGGCGGGGTGGCGTGCGCTCATAGATATGCCTTTTGAGAGATGTCTGAAATCTTGTTTTGCATTCTAGGCAGATGGCAAGCCGCTCCCTAGACTGCGGCCCATTCCTTCCCGAACCGCTGTTCCAGACCCCCGGAGACACACCCTCATGAAGCTCGCCAGTTTTGAAACCCAAGGCCGCGCCACCTACGGCGTGGTCGATGCCGCCGGCCTGTACCACGCCGTGTCCGATGCGTTCCGGCAGCGTTTTGCCGACCTGAAGGCGGTCATCGCGGCGGGCGCGCTGGAGGCGGTGCCGGGCGCGACGGAAGGCCCGGGCCTGCGGGCCGACCAGGTGCGCCTGCTGCCGGTGATCCCCAACCCCGGCAAGCTGATCTGCGTGGGCCTGAACTACAAGAGTCACGTGGCCGAGACCAAGCGCCCCGACAGCGACTACCCCTCGCTGTTCCTGCGCTTCAACGACAGCCTGGCCGCGCACGATGACGTGGTGCTGCGCCCCGCGTTCTCCGAGCGCTTCGACTGGGAAGGCGAGCTGGCCTTCGTAATCGGCAAAGGTGGCCGCCACATCGCCAAAGAAAACGCCTTCGAGCACATCGCCGGCTACGCCTGCTTCAACGACGTGAGCGTGCGCGACTGGCAGAAGCACACCCACCAGTTCACC
>NZ_JBPCSJ010000021.1:0-5230 GCF_051007235.1 Hydrogenophaga sp.
GCCGAGAGCGACGGCCGGCGCGAGAGCCTGCTGGACTTCCTGCGCGCCAGCGGCCTGAACCCGCCGGCGTTTGATTCGCTGGCCGCGTTCCAGGCCAGCGACGAAAAGGTCGGCATCGCCACCTCGGTGCTCACGGTCGGGTTCAGTTCGCTGGAAGACGGCATCGACTTCGTCACCGAAACAGAGCTCTTCGCCGCCGGGCCGACCACCCGCCGGCGCAAGAAGCAGGAACAGGTCAGCGACGTCGATGCACTGATCAAGGACCTGTCTGAGCTCAACGTGGGCGACCCGGTGGTGCACAGCGCGCACGGCATCGGCCGCTACCGCGGGCTGGTCAACCTGGACATGGGCGACAAGAACCCCGACGGCACGCCCGCGCTGCAGGAGTTCCTGCACCTGGAATACGCCGACAAGGCCGTGCTCTATGTGCCGGTGAGCCAGCTCAGCCTGATCGGCCGCTACACCGGCGTCAGTGCCGACGAGGCGCCGCTGCACAAGCTGGGCAGCGGCCAGTGGGAAAAAGCCAAGCGCCGCGCGGCCGAACAGGTGCGCGACGCCGCCGCCGAGCTGCTGAACATCTACGCCCGCCGAGCGGCGCGCCAGGGCCATGCCTTCCGCTTCAGCGCGCAGGACTACGAGATCTTCGCCAACGACTTCGGCTTCGAAGAAACCGCCGACCAGAAGGCGGCCATCCACGCCGTGATCCAGGACATGATCAGCCCGCAGCCCATGGACCGCCTGGTCTGCGGCGACGTGGGTTTCGGTAAGACCGAGGTCGCCTTGCGCGCCGCCTTCGTCGCCATCACCGGCGGCAAGCAGGTGGCGTTTCTGGCACCGACCACGCTGCTGGCCGAACAGCACTACCAGACGCTGGTGGACCGCTTCGCCAAGTGGCCGGTGAAGGTGGCTGAGATGAGCCGCTTCCGTTCGCAGAAGGAGATCACCGCGGCGATGAAGGGCATCAACGACGGCAGCGTGGACATCGTGGTCGGCACGCACAAGCTGCTGTCGGAAAAAACGCAGTTCAAGAACCTGGGCCTGCTCATCATCGACGAGGAACACCGCTTCGGCGTGCGCCACAAGGAGGCGATGAAGCAGCTGCGCGCCGAGGTGGACGTGCTCACGCTCACGGCAACGCCGATCCCGCGCACGCTGGGCATGGCGCTGGAGGGCCTGCGCGACCTGTCGGTCATCGCCACCGCGCCGCAGCGCCGGCTGGCCATCAAGACCTTTGTGCGCAACGAAGGCACGGGCGTGATCCGCGAAGCCGTGCTGCGCGAATTGAAGCGCGGCGGCCAGGTCTACTTCCTGCACAACGAGGTCGAGACCATCGAGAACCGCAAGCAGAAACTGGAAGAAATCCTGCCCGAGGCGCGTATCGCCATCGCCCATGGCCAGATGCCCGAGCGCGACCTGGAACGTGTGATGCGCGACTTCGTGGCGCAGCGCTACAACCTGCTGCTGTGTTCGACCATCATCGAGACCGGCATCGACGTGCCCACGGCCAACACCATCGTCATGAGCCGCGCCGACAAGTTCGGCCTGGCCCAGCTGCACCAGTTGCGCGGCCGCGTGGGCCGCAGCCACCACCAGGCCTATGCCTACCTGCTGGTGCCCGAAATCGATGGCTTGACCAAGCAGGCCGCGCAGCGGCTGGACGCGATGCAGCAGATGGAGGAACTGGGCTCGGGTTTCTACCTGGCCATGCACGATCTGGAAATCCGCGGCGCCGGCGAAGTGTTGGGCGAGAACCAGAGCGGCAACATGCTGGAAGTGGGCTTCCAGCTCTACAACGAGATGCTCAGCGAAGCCGTGAGTGCGCTCAAGGCCGGGCGCGAGCCGGACCTGCTGAGCCCGCTGAGCGTGACCACCGACATCAACCTGCACGCCCCCGCCCTGCTGCCCAACGACTACTGCGGCGACGTGCACCTGCGCCTGTCCTTCTACAAGAAGCTGGCCACGGCCAAGACGGCGGACCAGGTGGACGGGTTGCTCGAAGAAATCGTGGACCGCTTCGGCAAGCTGCCGGCGCAGACCCAGACCCTGATCGACGTGCTCCGCCTGCGCGTGCTCTCGCAGCCCTACGGCGTGGTCAAAGTCGATGCAGCGCCGGGCGTCATCAACATCACCTTCAGGCCCAACCCGCCGATCGAGCCGATGAAGATCATCGAACTCATCCAGAAGAACAAGCACATCAAGCTGGCGGGCAACGAGAAGCTGCGCATCGAACGCGCCCTGCCCGAGGTGAAAGACCGGGTGCAGCTGGTGCGCGACGTGCTGCGCTCGCTGGGACAGCCGGTCCGGGCAGAAGCGCCGGCCGGCGCTGTTTGACCTGCATCAAAAACAGGAGCATCAGGGGCCTGCGTTCACCTGCCGTTCACACGCGCCTGACGAAACTTCATACCGGCGCCGCACCATGGCGGCACCTGTTCTGAAGGAGAAGTCAAATGAACCTGAACCCCCACCGCCCCTGGATCACGCCCGTCGTCATCGGCGCGTTTTCCCTGTCCGCCGTCACCGGCGTGCTGATGTTCTTCCACCTCGACTCGGGCCTGAACAAGACCGCTCACGAGTGGCTGAGCTGGGCCATGGTGATCGGCGTCACGCTGCACGTGCTGCTGAACCTGCCGGCGTTCAAACGCTATTTCACCCAGACCACGGGCCGGGTGGTGATGGGCGTTTTTGCCGCGGTGCTGGCGCTGAGCTTCATCCCCACCGGTGGCGCCGGCGGCGAACCTGGTTTTGCACCGCCGGTGCGCGCCCTGGCGAAGGCGCCCATCACCGTGCTGGCCCAGGTGGCCGGCACCAGCACCGATGACATCAAGGCCAAGCTGCAGGCCCAGGGCCTGACCGTGACCAGCGACCAGCAGTCGGTGGCCGACCTGGTGGGCGGCGACCTGAAGGCACAGATCGGCACGATGACCAAAGTGCTGCCTGCGGCCAAGCCCTGACCCGGGACGCACTCCCGGCTCCCGCGATAATTCCGGGATGACCTCCCCCACCGAATTCGCCCCCGGCCTGACCATCCAAGGCTTCACCGCCCCGCTGAACCTCAAGGACTTCAAGCTCATCGCATTTGACATGGACTCCACACTCATCAGCATCGAGTGCGTGGACGAAATCGCCGACGCGGTGGGCCGCAAGTCCGAGGTGGCGGCCATCACCGAAGCCGCCATGCGCGGCGAGATCACCGACTACAAGGACAGCCTGCGCCAGCGCGTGGCGCTGCTCAAGGGCGTGACCGTGGCCGACATGGAGCGCGTCTACACCGAGCGCCTGCGCATCAACCCCGGTGCGACCGAGCTGGTGCGAGCCTGCAAGGCGGCTGGTCTGAAGGTGCTGCTGGTCTCGGGCGGGTTCACCTTCTTCGCCCACCGCGTGCGCGACACGCTGGGCATCGACTTCGTGCGCGCCAACGTGCTGGAAGTGCGCAGCGGCCCGAACTGCGGCGAGCTCACGGGCCGCATGGTGGACCAGGCTTGGGGCGACATCTGCGACGGCGCAGAAAAACGCCGCACCTTGCTGGAGGTGGCGTCGTTGCTGGACATCGAGCCGAGTCAGTGCATCGCCATGGGCGACGGCGCCAACGACCTGCCCATGATGGCCGCGTGTTCCGATGCCGGCGGCCTGTCGGTGGCTTACCACGCCAAGCCCGCCGTGCGCGCGCAGGCCATGGTGGCCATCAACGAAGGCGGGCTGGACCGCCTGCTCGAAGTCGTCAACGCCGCATGAGCGACGTCCTGCGCCGCTGGGCTGACGGCCTGCGGCGCGACTGGCGACGCCACCTGGGCACGCTGGCCCTGTTCGCCGCCGTGCTGCTGTCGGTGCAGGCGTGGCAGACACGGCACGTGACCGGCGGCCCCCTGCCTGCGGCGGCACTCGATGCCCCCCTGCCCGTGCTGGACGCCCGCGGCGCCCTGCGCCAGAGCAGCCTGCGCGCCGAGCTCGCCGCGCTGCAGCGGGCCTACCCCGGGCAGAACGTGGGCCTGTACGAGTGGGCCGACTGGTGCCCGATCTGCAAAACGATCCAGGGCACGGTGGATGGCGTGAACGCGGGCCACCCGGTGATCACGGTGGCCATGCAGTCGGGCCCGCCCGCTGCCGTGGGCCGCTACCTGCAAACGCGTGGTCTCGTCTGGCACACGCTGGTGGATCCGCGATCACAGCTGAGCCGTGCACTGGGTTTTGGCGCGGTGCCGGCGTTTGCCGTCATCACGCCGCAGGGCGAACTCCGCTGGCCCACCGTGGGCCTGACCAGCGGCTGGGGCATGCGCCTGCGGCTGTGGCTGGCGCGCTGAACCAGCGCCGGCCCGTGCGATCAGCCGCCGCGCTGCTGGCGGTCGTGCTTCTGGCGGCGGATCTGGTGGCTGGCTCGGTCCTGCGCGTGCTCCATGCGCACGGCCTCCTTGGCGGTCACCTTGCCATCGGCTTCGGTGCGGTGCTCCAGGCGGTTGATGTGGCGCTGCCGCTGTTCCAGCCGCGCCTGCTCGCGCACGGTCAGTTGGCCAGACGCCACGCCCTGCGTGATGCGGTCGGACTGTCGTTCCTGGCGGTTGTCCACGCGTTGCGCTTGCTTGTCGGCCAGGCTGGCAGTGCCTTGTGCGAGTGCGCTACCAGCGAACAGGCCGAGGCCGGTGGCGGTGAGGGTGACAGCAGACAGGGTCTTGATCCAGGCGTTCATGGTGGGGTCCTTGTGGTGTTGAACAGATGCCATGAACCTGGGGTCCACGCACCCGTTGAACCGGGTCATCGCCATATGGCTTACGGGCTTCGATGAAAATCCGATCGCGTTGCACGGGTTCAGCGTAAGCGCCGGCCCGTTGCGAGGTTCAAGCAGGCAAGACCTCCTCCGCACACCGCCCGACCGACCATGCCCCACTCTGCACCCACCCCCTTTCGCCGCCGTCTGGCCCGCTGGCTGGCCGGCGGGTTGCTGATGCTGAGCGTCGGCGCCCAGGCCGCACCGGTGGTGCCACCCGACGCGCAGGACTGGGCCCGCCTGACGCCGGCCCAGCAGGCCGAGCGCAAGGCCGAACTCAAAGAACAGTTGAAACAGGCAACGCCGCAGGAGCGCAAGGCGTTCCGACAGCAACTGCGCCAGCAGATCGAGACGCTTTCGCCCGCGGAGCGCCAGGCCCTGATCGACAGCACACGTCGGCGCTGGCAGCAGCTCAGCCCTGAAGAAAAGCAGCGCCTGGCCGACGAGCGTCGGGAACAGGTCAAGGCCATG
>NZ_JBPCSJ010000022.1:0-7208 GCF_051007235.1 Hydrogenophaga sp.
GCAGATCGGCTGCGACCCGAAACACGACAGCACCTTCACGCTGACCAAGAAGATGCTGCCCACGGTGATCGACGTGCTCGAAACCGTGGACTTCCACGCCGAAGAACTGCGGCCCGAAGACTTCGTCTTCCCGGGCTACAACGGTGTGATGTGCGTGGAGGCCGGCGGCCCGCCGGCCGGCACCGGCTGCGGCGGCTACGTGGTGGGCCAGACGGTCAAGCTGCTGAAAGAGCACCACCTGCTCGAAGACACCGACGTGGTGATCTTCGACGTGCTGGGCGACGTGGTCTGCGGCGGCTTTGCCGCGCCGCTGCAGCACGCCGACCGCGCGCTGATCGTCACCGCCAACGACTTCGACTCGATCTTTGCGATGAACCGCATCGTGCAGGCCATCGGCGCCAAGGCCAAGAACTACAACGTGCGCCTGGGCGGTGTGATCGCCAACCGCAGCGCCGCCACCGACCAGATCGACAAGTACAACGACCAGATAGGCCTGAAGCTGGCCGCGCACTTCCCCGACCTGGACGTGATCCGCCGCAGCCGCCTGAAGAAAAGCACGCTGTTCGAGATGGAAAGCTCGCCCGAGCTGGAGCTGGTCAAGGCCGAGTACATGCGCCTGGCCGCGTCGCTCTGGCTGGGCGTGGAGCCGCTGGCGGCCGTGCCCATGAAGGATCGCGACATCTTCGACCTGCTGGGTTTTGACTGATCCGGGAACCACCATGCCGCACACCAATTACCTCGAACGCCGCGACCAGATCGAAACCTATTTTGACCGCACCGCTGCGCAAGCCTGGGAACGCCTGACCTCGACCGCGCCGGTCGGCCGCATCCGCGCCACGGTGCGCGCCGGGCGCGACCAGATGCGCGGCACGCTGCTGGGCTGGCTGCCCGACGACATGCGCGGCCTGCGCCTGCTGGACGCCGGCTGTGGCACCGGGGCGCTGGCCATGGAGGCGGCGCAGCGCGGCGCCGACGTGGTGGCCATCGACCTCTCGCCCACCTTGGTGCAACTGGCGCGTGAGCGTCATCTCGAAAATCTTGCGCGCGAGCGCGACGGCAACGGAGGCACGCAGGGCGGCCGCATCCACTTCACCTCGGGCGACATGCTCGACGACGCGCTGGGCCATTTCGACCACGTGGTCGCGATGGATTCGCTGATCCACTACGACACGCCCGACATCGTGGCCGCGCTGGAGCGGCTCTCGCGTCGCACCCGCGGCAGCATGCTCTTCACCTTTGCGCCGCGCACGCCGCTGCTGGCGGCCATGCACAGCGTGGGCCGTCTGTTTCCGCGCAGCGACCGCTCCCCCGCGCTCACCCCGGTGGCGCAGCCCAAACTCCGCGAGGGCCTGACCGGCCGCATCGGTGGCAGCGGCCAAGGGGGCTGGAAAGAAGGGCGCAGCCAGCGCGTGGCCAGCGGCTTCTACACATCTCAAGCCTGGGAGTGGACGCAGTGAACCTCCAGCGCCTGCTGTCCCCCGCCTGGGCGGTGAAGCTCACCCAGCGGTATGTGCCGTTCGCCGACGCCGCGTCGAGCGAACTGCCGCTGGGCCGGCTGCTGCGCCTCTCGCTGTTCCAGCTCGCCATCGGCATGACGATGGCGCTGCTGGTCGGCACGCTCAACCGCGTGATGATCGTCGAGCTGGGTGTGCCGGCCTGGTGGGTGGCGCTGTCGGTGGCGCTGCCGCTGGTGTTCGCGCCGCTGCGCGCGTTGATCGGCTACCGCAGCGACACGCACCCCTCGGCACTGGGCCTCAAGCGCATGCCCTACATGTGGATCGGCACGCTGCTGATGTTCGGCGGTCTGGCCATCATGCCGTTCGCCTTGCTGCTGCTGTCGTTGCCCGAAGGCCACGGTGTCGAGGTCTGGGCCGGGCGCATCGGCGCGGCGCTGGCGTTTCTGCTGGTGGGCGCGGGCATGCAGATCACGCAGACCGCTGGCCTGGCGCTGGCCAGCGACATCTGCTCCGACGACAAGCGCCCGCGCGTGGTGGCCTTGCTCTACAGCACGCTGCTGGTCGGCATGATCCTGGGCAGCGGTCTGCTGGGCTGGGTGCTGGCCGACTTCAGCCCGACGCGTCTGGTGCAGGTGGTGCAGGGTTCGGCGGTGGTGGTGGCCGTGCTCAACATCACCTCGCTGTGGAAGCAGGAAGCCCGCGGCGCGAAGCGAGGCGCCCGCGCGCCCGACGGCTTCAGCCGCAGCTGGGCGCGCCTGATGGCGATGCCCAAGATCCGCCGCTTCCTCTGGACCGTGGGCCTGGGCACGGTGGACTTCAGCATGCAGGACGTGGTGCTCGAACCCTTCGGCGGTCAGGTGCTGGGCATGGACGTGGGTCTGACCAGCTCGCTCACCGCCATGAGCGCGGGCGGGGCGCTGCTGGCGTTTGCGCTCTCGTCGCGCTTCATGTCGCGCGGCATGGACACCATCCGCCTGGCGGCCGGTGGCGCGCTGCTCGGCCTGCCCGCGTTTGCCTGCGTGATCTTCTCGGCCCCGCTGGAAGCGCGCTGGCTGTTCCAGTTCGGCGCGGCGCTGATCGGCTTCTCCGGCGGCCTGTTTTCCGTCGGCATGCTGCTGACCGCCATGGAACTGCCCGAGCGCGAACTCACCGGCCTGGTGCTGGGTGCCTGGGGCGCCGTGCAGGCCACGGCGGCCGGCGTGTCCATGGCCATCGGCGGTGTGCTGCGCGACGTGGTTGGCAGCCTGGCCACCGGCGGCTGGCTGGGCTCGGCGCTGAACTCGCCGATCACCGGCTACAGCTTCGTGTTCCACCTCGAAATCTATTTGCTCTTCGTCGTGCTGATCGCGCTCGGCCCCCTGGTCCAGCGCAGCAGTGCCCCGCAGTCCCGTCCCGTTCACCCCATCGGCCTGGCAGAACTGCCGGGCTGACACACACGCACCACCGAAGGAGAACTCCATGGAAACAGGCGCCATCACCCAGTACGTCGACGTCGCTCAGCTCGTGCTCTACGCCTTCTGGGCGTTCTTTGCGGGCCTGATCTATTACCTCTTGCGTGAAAACCACCGCGAGGGTTACCCCATGGCGCCGGGCCGCGAGAACGGCCCCAAAACCGACGGCTGGCCCGCGGTGCCCAAACCCAAGACCTACAAGCTGGCCAATGGCCACGAGGTGCTCTCGCCCGACCATGCGCGTGCCGACGGCGACTACAACGCCCAGCCCGCCCACGGCTGGATCGGCGCACCGCTGGAGCCGGTGGGCAACCCCCTGCTGGCCGGTGTGGGGCCGGGCGCCTGGGCCAAGCGGGCCGACGTGCCCGACATGACCTTTGAGGGTGAAGTCAAGATCGTTCCCTTGCGTGTGGCCGATGGCCACGGCGTGGCGATCCAGGACACCGACCCGCGCGGTCTGCCGGTGATCGGCGCCGACGGCGAACAGGCTGGCACCGTGCAGGACCTGTGGATCGACAAGTCGGAAATGATGTTCCGTTACCTGGAAGTGGGTCTGCCCAGCGGCCCCACCGTGTTGCTGCCCATGACCTTCTCGGTGATCAAACGCCACGGCGTGTTCGTGGACGCGCTGCTGGCCGACCAGTTTGCCCAGGTGCCCACCACCCGCCACCCCGAGCAGGTGACGATGCTGGAAGAAGAAAAGATCACCGCCTACTACGGCGCCGGCACCCTGTACGCAACGCCCGAGCGCCAGGAGCCGCTGCTGTGAACCCCCACCACGAGCACGAGTTCGAGGCCGCGCCGGGCCTGCCCGAGCCGCTGCCGCGCGGGGAACGGCTGATCTGGCAGGGCAGCCCCGACTGGGTACAGCTCGCGATCCACGCCTTCCACGTGCGCCAGCTGGCGATCTACTTCGGCGCCATGGGGGTGCTGCAGTGGCTCTACCTGCTGGGCGAGCCCCATGCCGCTTTGCTCAAGCCGCTGCTCACCAGCGCGGTCATGGCCTCGCTGGCGCTGGCGCTGCTGGCCGCCACCGCCTGGTTCGCCGCGCGCACCACGCTCTACACCCTGACCGACCGCCGCATCGTGATGCGCATCGGCGTGGTGCTGACGCTCACCCTGAACCTGCCGCTGCGGCAGATCGCCGGTGCCGCCTTCAAGCCGCAGTCCGGCGGCCATGGCGACATCGCCCTGGCGCTCGCCGGCAAGGACCGCATCGCCTACCTCAACCTCTGGCCGCACGCACGCGCCTGGCAGCTGAAGAACCCCCAGCCCAGCCTGCGCTGCCTGCCCGGCGCGGCCGCTGTGGGCGAGCGCATCCAGCAAGCCTGGCTGGCCGCCAACCCGCAGGCGCAGGCCCTGGTGGGCATGCCGGATGCCACGCCAACGGCATCGCCCGTGTCGGTGCCCGTGTCGCGTCCCGTGCGCGAGCACGGCATGCCCAGCGCTGTCTGATCGCCCGTCTGACCGTCTCTCCGCCGGAGTTCCGCCATGCACACCCACAGCGATTCCCCCCTCGGCCACGGCACCCCCTGGCCCATCTGGGCCATGGGCGGCCTGCTGGCGCTCACCTTGGTCGTCGTGACCTGGCAAAGCCAGATCGGTGGCGGACCGGTCAAAGACGAGGCGCCGTCGGTGCAGTGGCAGCGCAGCCTGCGCTTCGTGGACCGGCCCAACGGCGACATCGGGGTGCTGGACGCGGCCACCGAGCGCGAGGTCGCGCACTTCCAGGGCGAGCAGGGCTTTCTGCGCGGCAGCCTGCGCGCCCTGGCCCGTGAGCGCCAGCGCCGCGGCATGGGGCCGCAGGCCCCGTTCGAGCTGACCGGGCATGTGGATGGCCGCATCACCCTGCGCGACACCGCCACCGGGCAGCGCATCGCCCTCGAATCCTTCGGTCCCACCAACTCGGCTGTGTTCTCGCAGCTGCAGTGGGCCCGTTGAACACCCCGTCGTCTTTCAGGAGTCCCGCCATGTCTGCACCCGCCACCACCGAAGACCGCACCGACGTCGAGACCGATCACGTCGCCCTGCTCATGGACGGCATGAAGAACACACAAACCGCCACCGAACGCGCCGCGAAGAGCACCATGCTCACGCCGCGCTTCTACACCACAGACTTCAAGGCGATGGACGCGCTGGACGTGTCGCCGGTCCGGGCCGAGTGGGACCGCATGATGGCCGAGTACGAGGGCGACAACAACCAGGACCACTTCAAGCGCGACGCCGCGTTCGGCGAAGAGCTCAAGGTGCTGATGCCGCAACTCACGCCCGAGCTGCGCCAGGAGTTCATGGACTTCCTGATCAGCTCCTGCACCTCGGAGTTTTCGGGCTGCATCCTCTACAACGAGATCCGCAAGAACATCAGCAACCCCGACATCAAGCAGCTGATGGCCTACATGGCGCGCGACGAATCGCGCCACGCCGGCTTCATCAACCAGTCGCTCAAGGACTTCAACCTCGGCATCGACCTGGGCAGCCTCAAGCGCGTGAAGGCCTACACCTACTTCAAGCCCAAGTACATCTTCTACGCCACGTATCTGAGCGAGAAGATCGGCTACGCGCGCTACATCACCATCTTCCGCCAGCTCGAACGCCACCCCGACAAACGCTTCCACCCGATCTTTCGCTGGTTCGAGCGCTGGTGCAACGACGAATTCCGCCACGGCGAATCGTTCGCGCTCATGATGCGCGCCCAGCCCCACCTGCTGACCGGGCTCAACAAGCTCTGGATCCGCTTCTTCATCCTCGCCGTCTACGCGACCATGTACGTGCGCGACCACACGCGCCCGATGCTGCACGAGGCCATGGGCTTCAAATCGACCGACTACGACTACGAGGTGTTCCGCATCACCAGCCAGATCTGCCGCCAGGTGTTCCCGGTGGAGGTGGACATCGACCACCCCACTTTCCGCGCCTGCATGGACAAGTTGCTGGCCATCTCGCTGGCCAACGACAAGGCGGTGGCGCGGGGTGGTCTCGTCGGGACCTTGCAGCGCGGCGTGTGCGCGGCAAAGGCGTTCTTCACCTTTGGGCGCCTCTACCTGGTGCCGGTGAAGCAGCACGAACTGCCCAAAGACATCCGCCTCGATCCGGTGTGGTGATGGACTTGGAACACCCCCGCCGCGCTGCGCGCGACCCCCTCAAGGGGGCGGCGCCAGCCGTCTGGCAAAGCCAGCCCGGTGGTGCCTCTGGGTGGGTGCACGTCTGTCGCGGCGTGTGTTTCTGAAGCCTTTCCAACCATGACCGACCTGTCCAGCTCCGTCGCCGCACCCGCGCTGTTCGCGCTGCTGTGCTGGTGGTTCGGGACGGGTGCCATTCTGTGGCTGGTGCGCCGGCCCGCGTCCAGTTTCCGGGTCAGCCTGATCGTGTGCACGGTCTTGCTCGTGTTCAGCCTCTGGACCACGCGGCTGAGCATGCAGGCGCAGACGGTGGACAACGCCTACCTGGCCTTTGCCAGCGTGATCGCCATGTGGGCCTGGCACGAGGTGGCGTTCCTCACCGGCTGGCTCACCGGCCCGCGCCGCATGCCGCTGGAACCGGGCGCGCGCGGCTGGCAGCGTTTTGCCCAGTCCACCCAGGTGGTCATCTGGCACGAGCTGGCGCTGCTGTTGAACTTTGCCGTCTTGCTGTGGATGCAGCAGGGCCAGCCCAGCCACGTGGCGCTGTGCACCTTCGCCATCCTCTGGTGCATGCGTTTTTCGGCCAAGCTGAACCTGTTCTTCGGCGTGCCCGAGGTCGGCGAGCAGTACCTGCCGAAACACCTCGCCTACCTGGGCAGCTATTTCCGCAAGGGCCGGCTCAGCGCTTTTTTCTACGTCAGCGTGGCCGCTTCCACGGTGGTCTGGGTCTGGATCGTCTGGGAGGTCATGAGCGGCCGAGTGGTCGTCACCACCGGCTGGCTGTTGCTCGCCAGCCTGCTGGGCCTGGCCATCGTCGAACACCTGATCATGGCGTTCCCCACGCCCATGCAAAAACTCTGGGGCTGGGCCATGTCGCGCAGCCCGTCGAGCGATCGCCTTGCGCCTGTCGTGGTCCCCACCACAGGGGCGGTGCCGATCCCACCGGAGAAGGCGCCCGCCGCCTGAACGCCTTTGATGAACGCTCCCGCCACCACCTTGCGCACGTCCGATCCATTCTGGCCGCCGCGTTCTTCGGACGAACCGCCGTCCGGTCCCGGGCCCGCCGCGCGCCCGACGGCCGACGCACCCCACGCCATCGTCATCGGCAGCGGCTTTGGTGGCCTGGCCTCGGCCGTGCGCCTGTCGGCCAAGGGCTGGCGCGTGACGGTGCTGGAGAAGCT